>DATABT010001074.1:0-6365 GCA_036259455.1 Longimicrobium sp.
CCCCGGGCCGCAACCTGGACTTCGCGACGGTGAACGGCGACATCGTGCTGCGCGTGCCCGCGGGGTTCTCGGCGGAGGTGGACGCCGAGCTGCTCAACGGCCGCATCGAGAGCGACTTTCCGCTGCGCATCGAGCGCGGCCGCTACGTGGGCGCCGAGGCGGAGGGGCAGATCGGCCGCGGCGGACGGCGGCTGAAGATGGAGACGGTGAACGGCAACCTGGAGATTCGCCGCGCCGGCGGTCGCTGAGCGGCGGGCCCTTTCCCCCGGACGGCCTTTCGCTCGTTCCTCGCGACGGCGTCCGACCCCTCCCCCAACTGCGGGTCAACTGCGGGGGAGGGGTGGTGGCCAATGGATCGAGGCGGTGTGGCGGCCTGGGATTCGGCGGTTGAAACCGCGGCTGGAACGTCACGAAATCCGCCTTCGCGTCGCCTTCGCGGACTGTAACCGCCAGAGTTGTCGCGCGCGGCCCGTGGTCGCGTCGATGTTGCCGTTCACCGTCGACGCCTCCACCACGCCGGCCGCGCTCACCGTCACCGCGCCGTTGACCGTCGAAACGGTGGCGTCCGCGGGCATGTTCAGCGCGCTTACCGCGCCGTTGACGTTGGCGCCCAGAAAGTGCACGCCGCGGGGAACGCGCACCACCCAGTCCACGCGCACGTCGTTGTTCTGCACGTTCGTCGACCACTCGTCGCCCGGCTCGCAGACGTTGGGGCGGTTGCGGCGCGCGGAGGGGTAGATGGCGCAGAGGGTCACGCCGCGGTCGTGCATGACGCGCTCGATGCGCACGTCCTCCAGGCGGCCGTTGTTCCCCCGCCGCTTGACCGCCGTCACCTCCACCTGCCCGCTGGTGGACGGCTCGGCGCGAATCGCGCCGTTCACGCCCTTGATCTCCACCCGCTGCCCCGCGGGAACGCCGCCGCTCCAGCGGAAGTCCTCCTGCGCGGCCGCGTCCATGGGCGCGGCGGCGAACAGCACGGCGAAGGCGAGGATGGCGGAACTCGTAGTGCGCATGGGATGCGTCTCGTTTTCAGTTGGATGGGAATGGGACGATGCGGAGATCCGCGGGACCGGCGGGCGTCTCGCCGCCGGTCCGCGTCCCTGCGCCGCCGCTACCGGCCAATCCAGTAGCTGGCCTTGATGACGAAGATGTTGTCCGGGCGCTGCTCGAAGATGGCCCGGTAGTCTCGCGCAAAGTCGAAGTCGCCGAACGGCTCGCCCGCCGCGCGCTGCTGCTGCCACACCAGGAAAAGCGTGGAGCCCGGGCGGTACTCCCACCGCAGCACCGCGTTGCCGCGCAGCGAGCGGAAGTTCAGGTCCGGGTTGTTGAAGCTGAACGCCTGCGGCGAGCGCTGCGCCGCCACCGCGCAGTTGCCGTTGGGGTCCAGCGTGTAGCGGTTGGCGCCCGCGTCGTAGCACGCCGTGCCAAAGTCCTCGCCGTACACCATCTGCGCGGTGGTGCGCGGCCCCGTGTACTCCTTGAAGTTGTCGTAGTCGCCCGCGAACACGAACGGCTGCGCGAACAGCTCCAGCGTAAGGTCCGGCGTGAACGTCCAGTTCAGCCGCGTGTTCATGGAGAAGATGTGCTGGTCGATGTCCGCGAAGACGGCGCGCTGCCCGGCAAAGTGCGTGGCGGTGGCGTCCGCGTGGCTCGTCACGTACTGCGCCGTGCCGCGGTCGAAGGTGTACGCCGGACCCACCGACACCTGCACGTTGGGCGCGGGCTTGAAGCGCAGCGTGGCGGCGCTGCTGAAGTACATGGCGTCGTCGGCGTACGCCAGGTAGTTGCCGTTGATGCTGAAGACGAAGGGCTTGCGCGGGTCCGTGTTCATCCGGCTGTGCAGCAGGTACCCGCCCGGACGGCGGACGACGGGGCCGCCGCGCGACAGGCGGTCGTCGCTGACCTCCGGGTACCACTCCGTGTAGAACGCCAGGTCCCAGTAGTTGGCCAGCGTGCCGCCGGTGAACGCGTGCAGTTGCGCCGCCGTGCGGTCGCCGTCGTAGTTGATCTCGTGCTGCCCGCCCAGGATGGCGATCCAGTCGCGGTACATGCTCGTGGGCGTGTTCCACACGCGCATCACGTTGGCCAGGTTCCACACGTAGTCGGCGCGGGTCAGGAAGGCGGCGTCGTTCACCTCGAAGCCGGGGCTGCGGTAGTTCACCGCGCCCTCCCACTGCCAGTCGCCCGCGTCCTTGGCCATGCGCAGGTAGCCGCCGTAGCCGCGCAGCGAGGTGGCGGCGCCGTCGTAGACGTCGCTGAACAGCCCGTTGCCCCCGCTCACCCGGTCCGGGCGCTGAAAGTAGCGCGCCGACGAGGTCTGCAGCCGCTGAATGGCCAGCGAGTCGCCGCTGGCGTTGCTGACCGCGACGTTCCCCATCAGGTGATAGGTGCGGTCCTTCCACCACATGTCCCAGTCAACCCCGGCGGACTCCGCGTGGCCGGGAACGCGCCGCTCCAGCGCCTCGCTGTCGAACCAGCGGAAGACGGAGGTGGCGATGGCACCCACCGTGGTGTTGCCGCCGCGGTAGTTGCGCCGCACGCGGCCCACGAAGTAGTTGCTGGCCGGCTCCACCTCTTCCGTGAGCCGGTTTCCCGCCGTGTCCTGCACCAGCGCCCGCTCCGAGCGGGTGACGGCGTCCAGAATGCCCACCTGCAGCCCGCCGGCCGTGCGCCCCGTGACCTTGGCGGCGCCCAGGATGGTGCTGTTCTCCGGGGAGTGAACGAACGCCGCGTCGCCGCGCGTCACCCGCCCCTGCGGCGTGCGCCCGATGCGGCGGGAGTAGAAGAGCGACATCGACGACACGTTGGAGCAGTTGATGCACGAAAAGTCGCCGAAGCCGAACAGCCCGCTCCCCTCCACGAAGAAGGGGCGCTTCTCGTCGAAGAAGGTCTCGAAGGCCGACAGGTTCACCACCGCCGGGTCCACCTCCACCTGCCCGAAGTCGGGGTTGATGGTGGCGTCCAGGGTCAGCGTGGAGCTCAGCTGGTACTTGAGGTCGGCCCCCACGCGAATGTCGTAGTCCTCCCCCGTCTGAAAGGGGCTCCCCGGCTGCGTGGGCGAGACGTAGGCCGCGCGGCTCAGCGCGTAGGGCAGCAGCTCCATGCGCCCGCGGTTGCGCGGCGCGCGGATCCCCTCCACGTGGCCGAAGCGCGTGGGCCCGCCGCTCTCGCGGCGACTCCAGAAGCTCCACATGGAGTTCTCGTTCAGCCGCTCCACCTGGCGGACGACCTGCATCCCCCAGGTCTGCACGCTGTCGCGGGGAAAGCGCAGCTGGCTGAAGGGAATGCGCAGCTCGGCCGTCCAACCCAGCGAGTCGATGCGCGTCTCCGCCTGCCACACGGGGTCCCACGAGGGATCCGCGTACGGCGAGGCCTGGCCCGCGTCGTACTTCACGCCCGACGGGTTGATGATGAAGACCGTGCGCCCGTTGTGGTCGTGATAGGTGTCGAAGGTGATCTCGACGTGGTCCGACTCCGTCCCCTGGTCGCGTCGGGCCAGGCGGGTGCGCACGCCGCGCGCCCCCTCGGTGTCGAACATCCGCGCGCCCACGTACAGCGCCTCGGCGTCGTACGCCAGCCGGACCTCCGTCCGCTGCGTGGCGGGCTGCCCCTCGTGGGGCTCCCACTGGCGAAAGTCGGTGGCGGGCTGGGGCGTCTGCCACACCGCCTCGTCCAGGCGCCCGTCCAGCACGATGGGCGTGGTGCGCTCCACCGCCCGCACGCTGGGCGTGGGGGCGGTGCCGTGCGCGCCGTCCTGGGCGGCGGCGGGCGCGGTGCACGCCAGGGCGGCCAGAAGGAGCGCGGTACGTCTACGGCGAACGTTCATTTACGGTAATACGGGGCGGGTGAACGGGGCCAACGGGCTCCGCCGGGGAGCGACGCACCCTTGGATGCGGCGCGTCCCCGGAAGGTTGGCACCGGGCGCGCTCACCCGCGGCGGGGGCGCACGAAGTCCGATCCGATGCCGTGAATCTTCATCCGCACCAGCGTCTCCGGCGAGAGGTCATCGAACCCCGCCGCGCGCACCTCGCGGATGAAGTCCGGCGTCACGCCGTGAATCCCCATGTCCAGCAGCTGGCGGCGGCTGAGGTTGCGGTATCCCAGCGCCTCCAGCTCGCGGATGAGCTGCGGGGTGACGCGGTGAATGCGCATTTCCACCAGGGCCGCGGGGCTCAGCTCCGTGAACCCGGCGGCGCGCACCTCACGAATATAATCAGGCGTGACCCGATGGATACGCATATTCACCAGGTCGCGGGGACTCAGGTCCCGGTACCCCAGCGCCTGCAGCTCGCGGATCCCCTCCGCCGTCACCCCGTGAATGCCCATGTCCAGCAGCTGGCGGCGGTCGAGGTTGCGGTACCCCAGCGACTCCAGCTCGCGGACGAACGCGGTGCTGATCCGGTGGATGCGCAGGTCCACCATCCCCTTCACGCTGTTCGTGCCGCTGATGCCGAGGGAGCGCATCTCCCGCACGTACTCGGGGGTGACGTTGAAGATGGCGAGCTCCACCACCTTCGCCACGTCCAGGGGACCCAGGCCGAGCGCCATCAGCTCGCGCAGGCGGGCGGAGGAGGCGTCCGCCAGCGCCAGGTGCATCAGCTCCCGGTCTTCGATCCGGTCCGCGCCCTCCACGCCCAGCCGGCGGAGGGTCTGCGCGAAATCGCGGTTGGGGGCGAAGCGGAAGTGGCCGGCGCCGCGCCCCTCGCGGAACGCCCCCTCCATCTCGAACACCCCCGCCTCGCGCTCGATGCGGAACCGCACGGGGAGCGAAGCCGCCGAGCGCACCTGGTCCGCGGAAAGGCCGCGCAGGTCCGCCAGCTCCACGGTCCGCCCCCAGTTGGAGTTGTTCTGGTACTGCAGGTTCAGCTGAAAGCGCCCGTCTTCGCGCCCGGTGAGCGTCCACGTCCCCTCCGTCTCCACGGCGGGGGCGGGCGCCGTGCGGACGGCGTGCGCGACGGCGACGGCGTGCACCCCGTCGCCGGCGGGCGCGGCGCGCGGCTCGCGGTGCACCAGGGCGGTGGCGGAGAGGGCGGCGGCCGTCGCGAAGGGGACGGCGAGCGCGGCCAGGATGGATCGGCGCATGGGAAGGCTCCTTTCATACGGTCCAGGGCATCGGTCCGGCCGCGCCCCACGTTGGATCTGCATGGGAACGGGGGAGGCGGACGGGCCGCCTCCCCCCCGGTGGTCACGGCTGCTTCGAACCCTCGCCGCGGCTGCGGATGAGCTCGCGGTCCACGCCGCTGGTGCGCAGGCGGACCAGTTCCTCCACGTTCAGGCGGCGGAAGCCGGCGGCGTCCAGCTCGCGGATGTACGCGGGGGTCACGCCGTTGGCGCGCAGATCCATCAGCTGCCGGGTGGTGAGCCCGGTGAGCCCCGCGGCGGCCATGCCGCGGACGTACTCCGGCGTCACGCCCACGGCGCGCAGGCTGGTGAGCGTCTCCGCGTCCAGCCCCTGCAGCCCCGCCTCGCGCATCGCCGCCACGTAGGCGGCGTCCACGTTCATCGCCCGCAGCCCCTGCACGTCGTCGATGGAGAGGCCGCGGAGGCCCATCCCCTCCAGCTCGCGCAGGTAGGCCGGCGTGACCCCCAGCGCGCGGAGCGAGGTCAGCTGCTCGGGAGAGAGGCGTCCCAGGCCGGCGGCGTTCATCTGCTCGATGTACGCGGCGTTCACCCCCACGGCGCGCATTCCCGTCACCTCGGTGGCGGAAAGGCCGGTGTACCCCAGGCGGCGCAGGGCGTCCAGGTAGCCGCCGTTCACCCCCACGCCCGCCATCCCCTTTACCTGCTCCGCCGTCAGGATCGTGAAGCCGTAGCGGCGCAGGTCGGCCAGGTAGGCGGGCGTCACGCCCATGGAGCGCATCCCCACCAGGTCCTGCACGTCCATCCGCCCGAAGCCGGCGGCGTCCATCTCCCGCGCGTAGCGGCCGGTGACGCCCACGGCCCGCAGAGAGACCAGCTGCCGCGCGGTGAGGTTGCCGTAGCCGGCGTCGCGCAGTTCCGCGATGTACGCGGCGTTCACCCCCACGGCGGCCATGGCCACCAGGTCATCCACCTCGGGGATGGTGTCGCCGGCGCGGACGACGCGGTCGTGCGTCGTGTCGACGACCCGGTCGTTGACCTTGTCCCGCGCGTCGGCCTTCTTGTCGTGCGCCAGGTCGGGCCGCGCGTCCTCCGCGGCGGCCACGGGCGATTCGTCCTCGTCCTCGCCCGGCACGGCGCCGAAGAAGGACCCGGTGTCGTCCCCGCGCGCGGCGGAGGCCTGGGCGGGGCGCACGGCGGCCAGCGGCGCGACGATCAGCAGCGCGGCGGCGACGGTCAGCAGCGTGGCGCGCGGCGTGGGAACGCCGCGGGAGCGGGCCGCGTCC
>DATABT010001075.1:0-9929 GCA_036259455.1 Longimicrobium sp.
CGAGGACGGGGCTTTCGGCTTGCCCTGGACCGCGCCTCGGGATCCGTCGAAAGAAGTCTGCACCCTCTGTCGATCTCGGCGCCTCCCGTTCGTCGCATGTGTGAAGGCGGCGATAAAGCGCCGCCCAGACCACCGACACCCACCAGGAGGACACCATGAAGGTCATCGTTTTCGTCAAGGCGACCGCGGATTCCGAGGCAGGCGTGATGCCGTCGGAGCAGCTGCTCACCGAGATGGGCAAGTACAACGAGGAACTGGTGAAGGCCGGCGTCATGCTGGCCGGCGAGGGGCTGCACCCCACGTCCCGCGGCGCGCGGGTCCGGTTCTCCGGCACCGACCGCAGCGTCGTAAAGGGGCCCTTCCCCAACACCACCGAGCAGGTGGCCGGCTTCTGGATCTGGCAGGTGAAGGACCTGGACGAGGCCATCGAGTGGGTGAAGCGCTGCCCCAACCCCATGCTCGAGGACTCCGAGATCGACATCCGCCCGGTCTTTGAGGCGGAGGACTTCGGCGAGGCGCTCACGCCGGAGCTGCGGCAGCAGGAAGAGCACCTGCGGGAGATGGTCGCGGCGCGGTCGTGACCGCCCTGATACGGAACGCCCTCCGGCCGGTCCGGCGGGTGGTGCCCGCGCTCGCGTGATCCTTCGTTCCGCGACCCCACGGGAAAGCTCGTTCCGGCTACGCTTCCCGCGTTGCCTGGACGGGCTTCGCTCATGCTTGCGACGGCATTTGCCTGGATTCATGTTGATGCTCTGCCGGACTCATCAAGTCACATCGCCGCGCTTTACCTCGCCGGAGGGTCAATGAAAGTGGCAATCTTTGGAAGCTGGCCCGCGGCCATCGACAAGAACGCCGAGTGGAAGTTCTTCGGTGGGCCGGACGTTTTCCGCACCGCGTGCCGCGATCTGGGAAGGGCGCTGGCGCGCCGGGGCGACACGCTCATCGTGGAGTCGGACCGGGAAAACGTGGCGGACCGGTACGTGGTAGAGGGATACGTCGAGCGCGCGGCCTCCGGCGGAGCCGGCGGACCGCCACGGATCGACCTGGCCTCGCCGCGCGGCGTGCAGCGGCCGTTCGAAGCGATGGCCGGGTCGCATCCAGCGTGGTTCCACTATCACGATCTGCCGGCGGCCGAGCACGGGGATCCAAAGTGGAAGAGCTCCCACATGCGAACGCTGAAGCTCTCGGAGGCGGTGCTCACCATCGGAGGATTGTGGGGCACCTACTCGTCTGGTTCGGCGGCGATTCTGGCAAAGCGGCCGCTGGTGCCCGTCGCGAACTTTGGCGGCGCGTCCGCCCGGCTTCTGCACGACCTGAGGCAGGAATCGCACGACCCGGACTTCATGACGGCCACGACCCCCCTGTTTTCACTCTGGAATTCGGGCGTCATCGACACCGCGCTCCGCCTGCTCACCGCGCCCACACCCATGGCGACGATGGCGCTGTTCGTCAGCCACGCCCACGCCGACCAGGCGCTGGCGACCGCGCTGGTCGAGCTGATCCACGGTTACTTCCACGTCGAGGCCTCCGCCATCCGCTGTACGTCCGTGGACGGCTACACGCTGCCTCCCGGCGTGCAGGTATCGGAAGCGCTCCGCTCGGAGATCGAAAACACGGAGTTCCTTCTGGCCCTGATCACGCCGAAGGGAGCGGCATCCAAGTACGTTCTCTTTGAGCTGGGCGCCGCATGGGGGCTGAGGGGCCGCGCGTTTCCACTCCTGGCCCGCGGCTCCAAGGCGGGTGCCGTTCCGGGGCCGTTCGCGGAACGCAAGTCGCTCAACCTCGCGAAGCCCGAGGACTGCTTCGCCCTGCTCAAGGCGTTGGAAGCCTCGCGCCTGATGCGGAAGAAAGAAGACAACCTCGCGCTGATCAGCTCACTGGTGACGAACGTCGTCACCAACGCACAGCAATGAAGACGGCGGCCCCCACGCATTTACCGTGAGGGCCGCTCATCATCCTCATTCCAGCACTCCTTCACCCGCTCACCGCCGCGCCGTATCGCGCCGGGTGGTGTCGCGCACGGGGTCCGCGATGGACTCGGCGGCCAGGGGCGGGTTCTGAAAGCCGTGGCGCTTGTTCAGGTAGTACTCGGCGATCTGCGCGGCCACCGGTGCCGCTGCCTTGCTGCCGCTTTCGCCGAACTCCACGATCACCGCCACCACGATCTCCGGCTCGCCGCCGCGCGGCCCCGCGAAGCCAGTGAACCACGCGTGCGGCTTGCGCGGGTCCGCCGAGTTCTGCGACGTGCCCGTCTTGCCGTACAGCTTGAAGCGCCGCAGCTGCACCGCGTGCGCCGTGCCGCCCTCCTCGATCACCGCCGCCATCCCCTGCCACACCGCCTGCAGCGTCTGCCGGCTGACGCGCAGGTCCGTCTCCACGGGCGTGTCCTTGCGCAGCAGCATGTGCGGCGCCCGGGCCGTGCCGTTGCTCGCCAGCGCGGAGAAGAACTGCGCCATCCGCAGCGGCGTCTGCGAGTTGGGGCCCTGGCCGATGGACACGTTCATCACCTCGCTGGGCGGCGGCCGCCAGCCGAAGCGGTTCACGTACCAGTTCTTTCCCGTGGGAAAGGTCCCCGCCCGCTCGCCGGGCATGTCGATCCCCGTCGGCCGGGAGAAGCCCAGCCGCGTGCCCTCGCCCGCCAGCACGTCCAGCCCCAGCCGGATGCCCAGCTGGTAGAAGTAGACGTTGCACGAGTTGGCGATGGCCTGGATGAGGTTCTGCGGGCCGTGCCCCTCGCGCCTGTGGCAGCGCGAGTAGCGCCCGGCGTACGCCATGCCGCCCGTGCAGGAGACGGGCATCACGTACTGGGGGGTGATGACCTGCCGCTCCAGCCCCACGATGGCCGTCGCCAGCTTCCAGGTGGAGCCCGGGGGATAGATGCCGGCCAGCGCGCGGTTCAGCAGCGGGCGCGCGGGATCGCGGGTGAGCGCCGCCCAGTCCTGCGCGCGCACGCCGCCCACGAACAGGTTGGGGTCGTACGTGGGCGCGGAATACAGCGTCAGGATCTCGCCCGTGGAGGGCACCATCGCCACGGCGGCGCCGCGCATTCCCGCGGGCCACACCTGGTGCGTGTACCGCTGCAGGTCCAGGTCCAGCGTCAGCCGCACGTCGCCGCCGGGCTCGGGCGGATCGTTGATGGTGGGGGCGAAGCGGCCCAGCACCTGTCCGCGCGAGTTCACCTCGATGTACTGCGCCCCCGGCTTGCCGCCCAGCGTGCGCTCGTACTGCCGCTCGATCCCCGTCTTGCCCACGTGCTGCCCCTGCACGTACCCCTCGAACTCGGGGCTCTGCAGCTCGCGGTCGTTGATCTCCAGCACGTACCCCACCACGTGCGCCACGGCGGCGCCCGCGGGGTAGCGGCGAATGGGGCGGCGGTCCAGGTTGAGGCCGCGCAGGGGCACCTGCCGCTCCTCCAGCCGCGACACCTGCTCGAAGGTAAGCTGGGGGACCACCTGCACCGGCTTGCCGCGGCTCACGCGGGCGCGGCGGATGACCTCGTCCACCGCCGCGGAGTCCAGCGCCAGCATCTCGGTGACCGGCGCCAGCCAGGCGCGAATGCTGTCGCCGGGGCCGGGGTCCACCAGGAGCGAGTAGCCGGTGACCGTCTCGGCGACCAGCTTGCCGTGGCGGTCGTAGACGGCGCCGCGGGGCGCGGCCACGGGCAGCACGTCGAAGCGGTTGTCGTCCGCGCGCAGGGCGAACTCGTTGCTGTGGACGACCTGCGTGCGAAAGAAGGCGCTGCCGAGCGCGGCCAGCATCACCACGATGGCCAGCACCGCGTACAGCGAGCGCTGGCGGCGCGAATGCGGGTGGAACGGGTCCGCGGGGCGGAGACTGAGATCCTGATAGCGCGACATGCGGGGAAAGAACCGGCGTACTGCAACGGGGAAAGGTGTCGTAAAGTTAAGCACACGAACGTTTTTGCGCCAGACGGGAACATCGGCCGCGGCGGCGGGTCATACGTCGTGCCGGGAGCGCGGCGCGCAGCATCCTTGCGCGCGACCGCGGAAATGCTAGTATTCTGGCATCCCGCGCACCACACGCGTCTGCTCATCTCCTTGCGGCCCCCTGCGGCACGCAACTTGACGTTATCCCGGCGCGCATCCAGCCCGACAATCGCGGAGCCCCACGCTTTTCCGTCCGCCCGGCGACCTGCCGGCCGGGCCGTGGTGCCCGGAATCAGAAAAACGAAAAAACTGCATGAGCCTTTCCGCCCAACCGTCCGCCGCGGGGCGCCCTGCCGGTGCGCCGCAGCCCACCGCGGACGGCATCCTCGAAATCCTGCCCAGCGGCAGCGGCTTTCTGCGCACCTTCGCCAACGGCTACCAGGCCGCGGACGGCGACGTGTTCGTTTCGCAGTCCGTCATCCGCCGCCTGGGGCTGCGCACCGGCGACCGGGTGCAGGGCACCACGGGCACGCCGCCGGGGCGCGGCAAGAGCCCGCCGCTGGACGAGGTGCACGCCGTGAACGGGCTGGACCCCGCGCAGGCCCGCGGCCGGGCGGACTTCGGCAGCCTTCCCGCGTCGTATCCCGACGAGCGGCTCAAGCTGGAGATTCCCGCCGACGGCGACGGCCGCTCCCGCCGCGACTTCACCAACCGCATCATCGACCTCATCGCCCCGCTGGGAAAGGGGCAGCGCGCGCTGATCGTGGCCCCGGCCAAGGCCGGCAAGACCACGGTGCTGCAGGCCATCATGCGGGGCATCCACACCAACTATCCCGACGCCGTCCTGATGGTTCTTCTGGTGGACGAGCGCCCGGAAGAGGTGACGGAGATGCAGATGCTGGGCATTGGCGACGTGATCGCCAGCTCGTTCGACTGCCCCGCGGAGCGGCACGTGACGGTGGCGGAGATGGTGCTGGAGCACGCGCGGCGGCTGGTGGAGAGCGGGCGCGACGTGGTGATCGGGCTGGACTCGCTCACCCGCCTGGCCCGCGCGTACAACACCACGGAGCGCGGCACCGGGCGCATGCTCAGCGGCGGCATCGACAGCGGCGCGCTGGAAAAGCCCAAGCGCTTCTTCGGCAGCGCCCGCAAGGTGCGGGGCGGCACGGGGAGCCTGACCATCATCGCAACGGCGCTCATCGACACCGGCAGCCGCGGCGACGAGGTGATCTTCGAGGAGTTCAAGGGCACGGGCAACAGCGAGATCGTGCTGGACCGCTCGCTGGCCGACAAGCGCATCTTTCCCGCGATCGACATCGAGAAGAGCGCCACGCGCCGCGAGGAGATGCTGTTTCCGCAGGACCAGCTGGACAAGATCTACCAGCTGCGCCGCGCGCTGCACTCGCTTTCGCCCGACGACGCCCTGAACCTGCTGCTCAAGCAGATGAACGACACCAAGAGCAACGACGAGCTCCTGGCGCGTCTTCGCTAGCCGTCGCTCCGGGTTCGATCGATCAAGATGCGCGGCGGCCTTCCCAGCGGGCCGCCGCGCTCTCGTCCGATAACAGAAAAGCACTCTCGCAGAGCAGCAGAGCGGCAGAGAAGCAGAGAACGGCACTGCGCTCCTCTGCCGCTCTGTCCCTCTGCTGCTCTGCGTGAATGGTTTTTGTCTTTTCTCCGCGGCCTTCACGTGAAATGTTGTTGGCGGGGACGGGACTTGCAGGCGCGGCGGGGCGGACGGAAATCGGACTCTGAGACGAGCGGAGGGCGGCATGCGGCTGGGGATGGTGGGGCTGGGCAAAATGGGCGGCAACATGGTGCAGCGGCTGGCCCGCGGCGGCCACCAGATCGTCGTCCACGACCGCGACCCGGAGGTCACGGCGCGCATCGGCGCCTTTGACGGCGCGGAGCCGGCGGCGTCGCTGGACGAGGTCGTCGCCAGGCTCCGGGCGCCGCGCGTGGTGTGGGTGATGGTGCCGGCCGGCGGCGCCACCGAGCAGGTGCTCACGGACCTGGCGGACCGCGTGCAGCCCGGCGACGTGCTGATCGACGGCGGCAACAGCAACTGCCACGACACGCAGCGCCGCGCGGCGGAGCTGGCCGGCCGCGGCATCCGCCTCGTGGACGCGGGAACCAGCGGTGGAGTGTGGGGGCTGGAGAACGGCTACTGCCTGATGGTGGGCGGCGACGTGGACGCGGTGGCCGTCTGCGAGCCCGCCTTTCTCACTCTGGCGCCGCAGAACGGCTACGCGCACGTCGGTCCCAGCGCCGCGGGGCACTTCACCAAGATGGTGCACAACGGGATCGAGTACGGGCTGCTGCAGGCGTACGCGGAGGGGTTCGAGATCCTGCACAGGTCGGGGATGGGACTCGATCTGCGCCGCATCGCGGACCTGTGGAACCACGGCTCCGTCGTCCGCTCCTGGCTGCTGGAGCTGCTGGAGCGCGCCTACGCGGCGGAGGGGCAGGACCTGGAGCGCATCCGCGGCTGGGTCGCCGATTCCGGTGAAGGGCGATGGACGGTGGAGACGGCGCTGGACCTGGACGTTCCCGCGCCCGTTATCACCCTGTCGCTCCTCCAGCGCTTCCGCTCGCGGCAGGAGGAGTCGTACGGCGCGCAGGTGATCGCGGCGCTGCGCAACCAGTTCGGGGGACACGCGGTGAGGACCGACGCGCCGCGGGGGGAGGCGCCGCGATGAGCGGCGATCCACAGCTCCCCGACGTGCCCCTGCCGCCCGCGCAGGGGGACACGCCGCTCCGCACGTCCATGTCCAGGCCCCTTCAGCGGGTCCGCACGCCGAACCCGCTGGTGCTCGTCATCTTCGGCGGCACGGGCGACCTGGCGCGCCGCAAGCTGATGCCGGCGCTCTGGAAGCTGAGGGAGGACGGGCTGCTCCCCGGCGAGTTCTGCATCGTGGGCAACTCGCGCGAGGCGATCGGCGACGACGAGTACCGCGCGCGGATGCGCGACGCGCTGAAGGAGTTCGCCCAGGCGCCGGACCCGAAGGAGTGGGAGGAGTTCGAGAAGCACATCTTCTACGTCCACGGCTCCACGGACGACCCGCAGACCTTCGTCAACCTGCGCGAGCGGCTGGAGGCGGCGGACCAGGAGCACGGGACGCGCGGCAACCGGCTCTTCTACCTGGCGCTGCCGCCGTCCGTCATCGCGCCCACGGCGGAAGGGCTGGGCCGCGCCGGCCTGGTGTGCGACGTGGACGGCGACTGCTGGACCCGCATCATCGTCGAAAAGCCGTTCGGACGTGACCTGAAGACGGCGCGGGAACTGAACGCGGCGCTGCTCGGGGTGTTCGCGGAGCCGCAGATCTTTCGCATCGACCACTACCTGGGCAAGGAGACGCTGCAGAACCTGCTCATCTTCCGCTTCGCCAACATCATCTGGGAGCCGCTGTGGACCCGCACCTACGTGGACCACGTGCAGATCACGGTGGCGGAAAGCGTGGGCGTGGAGGGGCGCGCGGGCTACTACGACCGGAGCGGCGCCCTGCGCGACATGGTGCAGAGCCACCTGCTGCAGATCCTTACGCTGGTGGCCATGGAGCCGCCCGCCAGCTACGACGCCGACAGCATTCGCAACGAAAAGGTGAAGGTGCTGCAGTCCATCCCCCTGCTGCACGGGGACGACATCGCGCGCTTCGCCGTGCGCGGGCAGTACGCGGCTTCGGGGGAGGGGGACGACCGGATGCCGGGCTACCTGGAGGAGGAGAAGGTGCCGGAGGGGTCGCGCACGGAGACGTTCGCGGCGGTGCGGCTGATGGTGGACAACTGGCGGTGGGCGGGCGTGCCGTTCTACCTGCGGACGGGAAAGCGGCTGCCGTCCAGGGCGAGCGAGGTGGTGATCCGCTTTCGGCCGGCGCCGCACCCGGTGCGCGACCTGGTGCAGAGCGACGATCCGGCGCCCAACGCGCTGGTGCTGCACGTCCAGCCGGATGAGGGAATCTCGCTCTTCTTCGAAGCGAAGCAGCCCGGCCTGCGCGGCGTGCTGCGGCCGGTGAGCATGGATTTCGACTACTGCAAGGCGTTCCGGATGGAGTCGCCCGAGGCGTACCAGCGGCTGCTGCTGGACGCGATGCTCGGCGACGCCACCCTCTTCGCCCGCCGCGACGAGGTGGAGGCCGCGTGGACGCTCGTCACGCCCATCGCGCAGGCGTGGGAGGCCGGCGGCGAGCCGGAGCCGTACCCCGCCGGCAGCTGGGGCCCCCGCTGCGCGGACGGGCTGCTCGCGCGCGAGGGGCGCACGTGGGCGGTGCCGGGGACGCTGGGATAGGTGGTGCGGGGCGGGGTCGGTGAGCGGGTGAAGGGGTGATGGCCGTCCGGGCGGGTGTGCGGCGCCTCGCCCGGATGCACGCGCTGAGCCCCGCGCCGGGCCCACACGAGCAGGTGAAGCCCCGTTTTGCGAGGAACGAGCAAAGACGGGGCTTATGGCCGTCATAGCCCCGCGGCTTCAGCCCGGGGGGGTGGGGTGAGGGCCCTCCGCGGCAAGGGCGGAGCGCAGGGCCACGGGGGTGATGTCCATGTGCGCCAGCGCGCGGAACGGCACGCCCTGCGGGGATTGCAGCACGCCCAGCAGGAGCAGCCCCGTCCCCACCTCGCGCGCACCGGCGATGCGGGCCTCGCGCATCGCGAACTCGATGGCGCCCTTGGTGTCGTCGGCGAACGGCAGCACGGGGGCGCGCACGCCCCACGGGCGCGGCGGAGCGGCGTGCTCGATGCGGCGCCTTACCCCCTCGGGGTCCACGCCGATGCGCGCCAGCGCCCGCGAGGGGACGCCTTCCTGGTCCGCCAGCAGCGCCAGCAGCAGGTGCTCGGCGTGCACGGCGCTGGCGTTGGCGCGCTGGGCCTGGCCCGTGGCGGCGCCCAGCGCGTCGCGCGCGGCCTCGTCGAACGGCAGGTCGGGCGGGCGTGGCGGCGGGATTTTGGGACGCTTGAAGAGCATGCGGGGTCGGTGGATTCGGCTCGTTGAATGCGGATCAGTCGGCCGGGCGGCCGGCGTCCAGGATGCCGCGGCTCACGCGGTCCAGCGCGGCGCGGAGGTCCTGCAGGGTGGCGCCCATGTGGAACGCGGCGATCACCACCGGCTTCAGCAGGCCGTCCAGCGCCTCGGACGGGCCGGGCGTCGCGCTGCGCTCCGCGACGCGCGTGCCGCGCGCGCCGTCCGTGACCACCACGGACCCGCGCTCCAGCTCCGCGTACGCGCGGGCCACCGTCCCCGGCGCCACGTCCAGCCGGTCCGCCAGGCGGCGCACGGAGGGCAGGCGGTCTCCCGGGCAAAGCCGCCCCGTGGCGACGGCCTCCTGCACCCCGTCCACGATCTGCTCGAAGATGGAGCGGTCCGACTGCTCGTCAATCTTCAGGTGCAGCAGGCCGTGGGCAACCTCGGCCTCCGCAGGGGCGCGGCGAAGGGCGTCGGCGGTGACGCCGAGCTCGCGCAGCACGGCGGCACCCGGGTTCCCTTCTTCCGTCAGGATTGCGGTCAGCACGTCCACCGCGCCGACGCTGCGGCCCGCGGCCTGCGCCTCGCGTGCCGCAAGGTCGATCACCTTGCGCGTCCGCGACGTGAACGGCAGGTCGCGCGCGGGCGGCGGCGTGCTCCCCCGCGGGAGCGCCGCGTGCAGCCGTTCGCGCAGGACCGTCGGGTCGATGCCGGCGCGCGCGAAGGCATCCGCGCCCAGCCGGGCGAGCGCGAGCAGCACATGCTCCGGCCCGACGTAGTCGTGCCCGAGGGAGATCGCCTCCATGCGCGCCTGGCGGGGCAAGTCGCGCAGCGCGCCGCTCACGGCGAAGGGTCTGGATCGCGGCCGGTGGGAGGAGAACATGGGGGCTCCAGTGGCAGGGTGTTTGTATCAATATCAATGATACATAATCCCTCGCATGAAACGTGTCAATGGAGATGATACAAGATTCCGTTGTCCGCGGCGCCGTCATCCATGCCGCGCCCACTCCACGCGCCGCATCCGCCGCGCTGGCCGAGAGCTTCGCCGCGCGGGCGGCGAAGGCGGTCGCGGCGCGCGGCCCCATAAGCGT
>DATABT010001076.1:0-7228 GCA_036259455.1 Longimicrobium sp.
CCTCCTGGCCGGCCTCACGACACCGCGAAAAGGATCCTTCGGTCGCGCCGCAAACGATTGCGGTACTTCAGGTTCTGCGCGGGTCCTCCCCGCAGGATGACTCAATACGCAGGAGGTTGGCAGCGTCCTCTCAGGTGACGATGATCGTGGCCTTCATCCCCGGGTGCGGGGTGCAGTGGAAGGGGAAGGTGCCCGCCGCGTCGAAGGTGCGCTGGAAGGTGCCGTCGGGGTTGATGGCGCCCGAATCCCAGACGTTGTTGTCGGACGTGGAGGTGTGCACGTCGGGATCGCAGTTCACCCACGTGACCTGCGTGCCGCGCGCCACCGTGAGCTGCGTCTGCACGAAGGCGTAGTTGCGGATCTGGATGGTGTTGGCGGGCGTACCGTTGCACAGGTCCCCGCCGGGCGGGTTTCCGCCGGCCACGCGCTCCGAGAAGCACCCGGCCAGCGACCCCGCCGCGACGCACGCGGCGAATGCGGCGCACGAAAAGCTGTAGAGGGCTCGCGCGTTCATCGTACGATCACCACTCCCTTCATGAACGGGTGCGGGGTGCAGCCGAAGTCGTAGGTGCCGGGCGTGGCGAAGGTGCGGCTCCACTTGCCTCCGGGCTGAATGAGCCCCGAGTCGAAGCTCCCGTCCGCGGCGGTCACCGTGTGCGCCAGCGGGTCGTTGTTGGTCCACTCCACCGTGCCGCCCGCCTGGATCTCGATGCGCGCCGGGGTGAACACCATGTTGCGCATCCCCGCCCGCGTCACCGGTCCCGCCGCCTCGGCGGAGGGCGTCGCGTCCGCGGGCGGCGCAGGCGGCGGCGCGGGAACGTTCCCGTGCGCGCCCCCTGCCCCCGGCCCGAACCAGCGCGCCAGGGTGAGGGGGATGGTGAACTCGAAGCCGTAGCGCACGAAGTCTTCGCCGCGCGAAAGGCCCTGCAGCGTGTACGCGTTGGTGTTGGCCGCGTGCAGCGACAGCGTGTGCGGCGTGTGGGGAAGGGCCAGGTGCAGCCCCGCGCTCCACGCCAATTCCTCGCCCTCCTCGCGGTCCATCAGGCTGGCCACGTCGCCCGCGATGGCGAAGTAGCGGCTGATCCTGAGCGTGCCGCCACCCGCCAGCGCAAAGCGCGTCTCCCCCGCGGCCAGCGGATCGCTCAGCACGCGCGCCGCCGTGACGATGCGGACGCCGCCGAAGCGCCGCGCCAGCGACACTTCGCCGTCCACGCCGTCGGCGGCCAGGTTGTATGCCACCTGCCCGGCCAGGTCCGCGGGGGCGCCGCCGTCCTGGCTCAGCAGCTGATGGCGGGCCCAGAACTCCCACTCGTTGGGATACGCTGGCGCCAGGGCCGAGTTGGTGGCGTAGTGGAAGCCCACCATGGTGCGGTATCCCAGCCCCGCGCCCACGGTAAAGGTGGGCACGTTGCTCACCTTGCGGACGGGTGCGTCGCTGGCGGTGAAGCGGTGCAGGAAGTTGAAGTACAGCGTCCCCCGGTTGCCCACCCAGTTGCCGGACAGGTTGGGCGGACGGTCCAGCAGGGACTGGGCGCCGGCCGTCGCGGGAAGCGCCAGGGCGGCGGCGAGCGCCGCGATGCGGATGCGGGTCAAGGGGTGCCTCCGGTCAGGGACGGGACGGGCCGCGCGGGCCCGCCCCCGGTCGGTGGGACTGCGCTCACTGGACGGTGATCACACCCTTCATGTTCATCCCCATGTGGGGAAGGCAGAAGTACTCGTAACGCCCGGCCGGCACTCCCTCGAAGGTGACCGTGTAGCTGTCGCCCGCGTTGATCACGAACGCGCCGCTCAGCGGCTGGATCTGCCCCGGCATCCCCGCGCTCAGCCGCGCCTCGGCCGCGTCGGGCACCCTGGCGGGATCGAACGCCACGTTGTGCGGCCCGCCGCTGACGGTGGTAAAGCGCACTCGGTCGCCGCTGCGGATGGTGAGATTGGCGGGCTCGAAGCGCGCGCTGGTCCCCTCCAGGACCATCCGCACCTCGTGCTGCGCGGGCGGCGGCGCGGCATCCGCCCGGGCCCGCGGCAGCAGCGCGGCGGCGGGGGCGGCGATGGCGGCGGCCAGCAGCATCGTCATCATCTTCTTCATCGTCGTGCTCCCTGTACTTCGTCGTGGTGGATGGACTTCTCGTCCGTTGCGGCCGATGCGCTTCACCGGCCGTATCTATCCCTCATCCCATACCTTCGTACCTCGCACCAGCTTTCGCACTTTCGCGTCGCGCTTTCGCACTCCCGCACTCGCCCTACGGCTGCACCACCACCGTTCCGTTCATCCCGGAGTGCCGCGTGCACGTGTAGGCGTACGTGCCGGCCGTGGAGAACGTGCGCTGCGCGGAGCCGCCCGCCTCCGTGTCGGGGATGTTGCCGCCCGCGGGCGCGTTGCCGTTGAAGGTGACGTTGTGGCGCGTGCTCCCCGTGAACTGCCAGGTCACCGTGCCGCCCGTGCCAATGGTCACCGTCGCGGGGCTGAAGCTCTCCCCCGGCGTGGTCACCGTGGCGGCGAGCGGGGGAGACGGATTCGTCGGCGGCGGCGTGGTCGTGGTGCCGACCGTCACGTTCACCGTCGCCTCGCGCGTCGTCGCGCCCTGCGTGAAGCGCGCGGTGATGCCGACCGTCCCCGCCGCCACGCCCGTGACCACGCCGGACGCGCTGACCGTCGCGGTCGCGGTGTTCGCGGACGACCACTGCGCGGCGGAAAGGCCCGTCATCGTACGCCCGCCCTGGTCCAGGGGCGTGGCCGTAAGCTGCAGCGTCGCGCCGGCGGCGACGGACGGGCTGGCGGGGGAGATGACCACGGAGGTGAGCACGGGCGTCTCGCCGCCACCGCCGCCGCCCTGCACGATGACGGCGCCGCCGTGCTCGCCGTCGTGGCGGCTGCAGGTGTAGGCGTAGGTGCCCGGGGTGGGGAACGTGCGCGAGACCGGCGCGTCGTCGTCGATGCGGCCGGTGTTGCCGCCCGGAGGCGCCGCGCCCGTCCAGGTGACGTCGTGCTCCTCGTCCACCATGGTCCACGTCACCGTGCCGCCGGCGGTGATGGTGACGGTGGATGGAGTGAACGCATCGTCCACCCCCTGCACCGTCGCGCTGGTCGGCCCGGGCGGACTGGACGGCGAGGTGACGATGACGTTGGCGCTGGCCGTCCACGTCCTTCCCTCCGCCGTGAACGACGCCGTGACCGTCGTCGCCCCCGCGGAGATGGCCGTCACCACGCCGCCGGAGATGCTGGCCCGCGCCGCGTCCTGCACCGACCACGCGATCTGCGGCAGCGGCGTGACGCGCGCGCCCGCCGCGTTGGTCGCCACCGGCTCCAGCGGCGCCGTGCCGCCCGGCGCCAGCGTGACGGTGGCGGGATTGAGCGCGAACGCGGCGATGGCATTGTTGGGCGGCGGGGGCGCCGTGGCGGGCGCGAGGATGGCGACGGCGAAGGTGGCCGTCTTCGTCACGTCTCCCACGGTGACGGACGCCGTGATGGTCGCCGCGCCCTCCTTGACGCCGCGCACCACGCCGGCCGCGTCCACCATGGCGACGGCGGCGTCGCTGGAGGTGAACGCCGGCTGGATTCCCGCCACCGGCTGCCCCGCGCCGTCACGTGCTTCGACCACCAGGATCATCGTGTCGCCCACGGGCACGGCGCCCTCCGGGTGGGAGAGCGACACCGACGCAAGCGCGCCCTCGTTTCCGCCGCCGCCGGTGACCGGGGCCGCGCCCCCGCCGCCGCACGCGGCGGCCACGGCGGCCAGCGCGAGCACGGCAAGCAACCTGAACTGCATCCAGCCTCCTTGGGGTGCTGCGACGCCGATCCGCCCGCGGACTGCGGGACGGGTAGGGGGGTCGGCGTCTCGGCCCGCTTGAAGGCAACACGGGGACCGGCCGCGGCACGCGCGCGCCGCGGAGTGTTAGTCGTTGCGGAGGGGCGGTTTAGGAGATTCGGTGGATGAGAAACGCCTGATCCCGCGATGTCTCGAAACGAGACACCCTGTTGCGGACCGCCCCACGGTGGATGAGCGCACGTGCTTGTGGCGAGCGGGTTTAAGGCAGGTTAAAGCAGAATCGCGGGAGGGTTGCCCTTACCCTGGCCCGGGCCCCTCTCCCCCGCCGACTTCGCCGCTCGTTCCTCGCGGGCTCGCGGCGCCCCCCCCCAACCCCGGGGGGGTGGGCGCGGGCTGCGTTCGGCCGGTGGTGGCGCGGTCGATCGCACGCAACGCCCGCCACTTTGCACGAACCAACCTCCCGCCCCCGCGGGGTTCGCGGGGGAGGGCCGGGAGGGGGGCTCGCGCACAGCGCGGCGCCGTAAGGCTCGCCCGGGGCTGAAAGCCAGTTCAGTGGATGAAGGCCAGTTCAGCGATGGTGTCTCCGCCCGCGTCACGCGCCGCTTGTCCCACCCCCTCCACAAACGCATTTTCCCCGGGCACCCGCCGCGCCCGGCACATCCAATCCGCAGCATGCAATGAGCGATACGCAGACCCCCGCCGCGCCCACGGACGATCCCCGCATCGCGGCGGCGCTGGACAACTGGAAGCGCAAGCTGCTGGATCTTTCCAAGCGCAACCGGGCGCTGAACTTCCGCATGACGCGCGCGTCCACCGTCGCCATCGTGGACGAGCAGCCGGCCGAGGTCTTCCGGCGTCTGTACCTGCAGGAAAAGCGGATGCGCTTCGCCGCCGCCCAGCCGCCCGCGCCCGCATCGCCCGAAACCGCCGCCGCGGATCAATCCGCATTCACCTCACCGGTCATTGCGCCGTCCGCCAACGCCGTCGCCGCGGACACATCGTCCAACACTCCGCCGCCATCCACCGCCCCCGCGCAAGGCGACCTCCTCGCGCAGGACGACGCGCCCCCGGCCGCCTCACCCGACGCGGCGGAAACGCCCGATGTCCAGCCGAACGCAGTTCGCGAACGCGGACTTTGCGATGTTCCAGCGGCGAATTCATTCGCTCCTGATTCATTCGCGCCAGACCAGCCGGCCGACGCAACGCCTGATTCCGCTGATGTCGTCGGGGATGGCACGGACCCCTCCGCCTTCGACGACCTGGCGGAGGATGACGAGGCGCTGGCGGCGGCCGCGGAGTTCGCGCCGTACGCCGCGGAAAAGCTCGCCGCGAAGCACCGCGACGACGTGCTGCAGACCACGTCGCCGCCGGACCGGCTGGACCTGTCGCTGCGCCGCATCGAGGAGCAGGCGCGCGAGACGCAGGAGGAGCAGGGCGTAAACACGCTCTTTCTGACGCTGGGAATGCTGCACTACCGGCAATCGAAGGATTCCGGGCAGGTGTTCCGCGCCCCCCTCGTCCTTCTTCCCGTTGCCCTGACGCGCGCGTCGGCGGGCGCGGGGTACACGGTTTCCGTCACCGACGACGACTACATCCTCAACCCCGCCCTGGCGGAGTACCTGCGCCGCGACTTCGGCGTCGCGCTGCCGCTGCTCCCGGATCCCGCGGAAATTCCGGACGACTACGACCTGCAGAGATTTCTCGGCGCCGTCACCGACGCGGTGAAGAACCAGGCCGGATGGCAGGTGACCACGGAGATCTACCTGGGCCTGTTCGCCTTTCAGAAGTTCGTGATGTACAAGGACCTGGAGGCCAACGGCGGCGCCTTTGCCGCGCACCGCCTGGTCCGCCGGCTGGTCACGCGCACCGGCGAGGGCTTCGCCGCGCTCCCCGACGACGTGCGCGAGATGGAGCTCGACGTGGAGTTCCCGCCGGAGGCCACGGCGCAGGTGGTGGACGCGGACAGCAGCCAGCTGCGCGCCATCGCCGCCGTGTCGCGCGGGCACGACCTGGTGCTGGAGGGCCCGCCGGGGACGGGAAAGTCGCAGACCATCACCAACCTCATCGCGCAGGCGCTGAACGAGGGGCAGTCCGTGCTCTTCGTCGCGGAGAAGATGGCCGCGCTCTCCGTGGTGCACGAGCGGCTGGTGCGCGCCGGGCTGGGCGACTTCTGCCTGGAGATGCACAGCACCAAGGCCAACAAGCGCGCCGTGGTCAAGGAGATCGCCCGCTCGCTGGACGCCTCCCTCCAGCACCCGAAGCCCGGAGAGTCCGTCGCGGGGCGCCTGGCCGGCGTGCGCCACACCCTCACCGAATACGCCGGAGCCGTGCACACGCCGTTCGGCGCCGCCGGCTTTACCCCGTACCGCGGCTTCGGCGAGCTGATGGCGCTGCGGGAGGCCCCCCGCCTCAAGCTGGAAACGCCGATCACCACCGTCACCCGCGAGGAGTTCGACGAGGCCGTGCGCGCGCTGGCGGACCTGGCGAAGGCGGCGGAAGACATCGGCGACGTGCGCAACCACCCGTGGCGCGACTCGCGGCGCACGCTCTGGTCGGAGGACGAGCTGGACGACGCGCGCACGCTCATCGGCGATCTCCGCGCCTCGCTCGCGCAGACGATGGAGCACGCGGCCGTGGTGTCGTCCGCGCTCCGTCTTTCCCCGCTGCGGACGTTCGCGGATGTCGATACCGCCGTGCGCGTGGGCGCCGTCCTGGCCCGCTCGCCGGGCGCGCCGCTGGGCGTGCTGACCAGCGCGGAATGGAACGCGCCGCCGCGGCAGGCCGTGGAGCTCATCGCGCGCGGCCGCCGCGTGAGCGAGCTGGACCGCCGCCTGACGCACTGGTTCACGGCGGACGCGCTGGCGCGGGATCACGCCGCGGAGGCGCAGTACATGGAGGAGAAGGAGGCCAGCCCCTTCCGCTTCCTCAACTTCCTGAGCGGCAGGCACAGGGCGACCAGGCGCCGGTGGATGGGATACCGGCAGCCGTCGTACACCGGCTCCATGGTGGAGCAGGCGGCGGAGATGCGGCGCATCGACGAGCTCCGCCGCGAGCGCACCACGCTGGAGGCGCTCGATGCGGTCGGGCGCGAATTGTTCGGGGCGCTGTGGCAGGGGGAGATGTCGGACTGGGACGCGCTGGACGGCTACGTGCGATGGGTGGTGGAGTATCGCACCCTCTGCGTGGAGAGCCGCCTGGCCGAGGCCGCCGCCGAGCTGGCCACGCGGCCGCGCCCCGACGTCTCGTTCGCGGACGCGCTCCGCACCGCATCCGAAGCCGCCACGCGCGCGCTCACCGGCCTCCGCACCCTCGCCGGGTGGCCCGCGGACTACCTGCAGCCCGCGCCGCTCGCGGAGATCGCCGGGCGCGCGGCGGCGCTGGGCCGCGTTCGAGCTGGTGCGGGCGTCGCGGGCGCCAGCAGCTCGCCCGCGCTGGTCGGCGAAGGCGAGGTCGCCGGCCAG
>DATABT010001077.1:0-1778 GCA_036259455.1 Longimicrobium sp.
CGCGCGGGCGGTGCTGGGGCCGCGGGCGCCGCTGCCGGAGCGCGCGGACACGGCGTTCGCCACCGCCCGCCGCGCGGCCGCCAGCCGCGTTCCGATGCCCTCCGTCTCCGCCGCCACGGCGCCCTGCAGCTGCCGGTGCACCCGGTCCGTCCACCCGGACAGCACCTCGCGGGCGCGCTGCTCCAGCAGCACCTCCATCTCCAGCGGTTCGCTGCGCGCCAGGTCGTGGCGCGGCTGGCCCTTTTCCGCGTGGGCGGCGGCAAGGTCGCGCGCCTCCTTTTCCACCGCGGCGGCGCGGTAGCCGAACCAGACTTCCGTCCGCTTGAGCACGTTGTGGACGGGATCTCCATCCATTTCCGTCAGGTCCGCGGCGGTGCCCAGGGCCCAGCCGTTCTCCGCGTCCACCACGAGGGTGGACTCGGGGTCGGGACGGCCCGGCGCGTCCGCGGGTTCGGCGTCGGGGGCCGCGGAGGCCGGGCGCCGGCGATTCAGGTTCAGAAAGGGCATGGCGAGCAGGTCAGAAGTACGCAACGAAGGTGACGAGGGAGCGTACGGCGCGGCACGCGGCGGAGATTCATCCGTTCCAGCGGGGACAAATCGCCGCCGCCGCGTGACACGCGTGGTCGCGTGCGCTTATTCTTCCCGGATGAGTCGGCCTTGTTCATCTGTTTTCTCCGCCCGCGCATGACGCCGCCGCAGCGTGCCATCCTCGTCTTTCTCGACGGCGTCGGCATCGGGGCGGGCGACCCGGCGTTCAACCCGTTCGCGGCGGCGCGACTGCCGCGCATTCAGGCGCTGCTCGGCGGCCGGCTTCCCGTCGCCGAGCACCTGGACGGGGAGGGCACGATCGTCAGCGAGCGCGCGGTGCTGGCGGCGGCGGACGCCACGCTGGGGATCGAAGGGCTGCCGCAGAGCGGGACGGGGCAGACCACCCTGCTCACCGGCCGCAACGCCGCGGCGGAGTACGGGCGCCACTTCGGCCCGTGGGTGCCCACGCCGCTGCGCCCCCTGCTCGCGGCGGAGAACCTGCTGCGCCGCGCGGTGAATGCCGGACGCACGGCGGCGTTCGCCAACGCCTATCCCCTCTCCGGCGTCGCCCCCGATCCGCGCATCTTCCGGCGGCCGGCGGGGCCCATGCTGGCCGCGCAGTCCGTCGGCGCGCTCACCCGCGGCCCGGTAGAGCTGGCGGAGGGGCGCGCCGTCGCGTCGTCCATCACCAACGAGCGCTGGCGCGAGCACCTGGGCGACGACGTGCCCCAGGTCTCGCCCGAGAAGGCCGCCCGCACCCTCGCGCGCATCGCGGCGGATGCGGACGTGACCCTGTTCGCGCACTACGACACCGACTACACCGGCCACCGTGGCGCGCTGGAGGGCGGCATCGCCGCGCTGGAGCGGGTGGACGCCTTTCTCGGCGCGCTGGCCGATGCGCTGGCGCCCGACACGCTCCTCGTCGTCTCCAGCGACCATGGCAACGTGGAGGACGTGCGCGAGGGGCACACCTACAATCCCGTCCCTGTCCTCGTGCTCGGCGCCGGACGCAGACAATTCATATCTGTACGTTCGTTAACCGGTTTGACGCCGAGAATCCTGGATCTGCTCGGCGTCGATGGCGCTCGCGAGGGCTGTCCTGAGCCCGCGGAAGATGATAGACTTTCCGCGGAAGATGAGACGGCGGGCAGACTTGCGGATTGACGACGAGATGGCGGACGCGGCGCTGACGGGGATTCGGGCGGTACTGTACGACTTCGACGGAACGCTGGCGGACAGCACCGAGCTGA
>DATABT010001078.1:0-4283 GCA_036259455.1 Longimicrobium sp.
CCGCGCCGGCCCCTTCGTGCGAATGCTCAACGGCGACGAGTACCGCGCCGAGTGGACCACGCCCATCCGCGTTCCCTTCCTCGATCCCGAGCGCTTCGCCGGTGGGCTCACCATCGAGCGGGCGGGCGGCGGGCTCGCGACCGAGTCGCTGCGCATGCGCGGCAGGGACGGCCGCGAATACGTCTTCCGCTCCCTGGACAAGAACGCCGAGCGCGGCCTGCCCGAGGACCTGCACGACAGCTTCATCCAGTGGATCACGCAGGACCTGGTGAGCGCCAAGCACCCCGGCTCGGCGCACGTGCTGCCGCCGCTGCTGGAGGCCGTCGGCGTGCTGCACGTGGTGCCCACGATGTACGTGATGCCGGACCACCCCTTCCTGGGGGAGTTCCGCGCGCAGTTCGCCGGGCGGCTGGGGCAGGTGGAGGAGCGGCCGGAAGACGCGGAGCCGGACGACGAGAACCCCGGCGCGCCCCGTCCCCCGCGCGGCTTCGCGAACGCGGATCGCGTGGTGGGCACCGAGCGGCTTCTGGAGCGGCTGGAGGAGGATCCGGACGAGCGCCTGGACAGCCGCGAGTACCTGGCCGCGCGGCTGGTGGACCTGATCACGGGCGACTGGGACCGCCATCCGGACCAGTGGCGATGGGCGGGCTACGAGCGCGGCGACCGGTGGACCTGGCGTCCCATCCCCCGCGACCGCGACAACGCGTTCTCGGACTACGAAGGCGTCTCGTCCGCCACCGTGCGCGCGTTCGCGCCCAACCTCACGCGCTACGGCCCGCGCTGGCGCGACCTGCCGGGCCTGCTCCATCTGCCCTCCGGACTGGATCGCCAGCTGCTGGTGGACCTGGACCGGCGCGCGTGGGACAGCGTGACCGCGTCCGTGCGGGCGCGCATCACGGACGACGTCATCGCCCGCGCCGTGCGGGAGATGCCGCGCGAGTACCAGCCGGTGGGCGCAGATGAGCTGGCGGAGGCGATGCGCTTTCGCCGCGACCGGCTGGACCAGGCCTCGCGCTTCTTCTACGACTGGGTTTCCGGCGACGCGGACGTGCACGCCACCGACGAAGCCGAGCGCGCGGAGGTGGAGCGGCTGGCGGATGGGTCGGTGGACGTGCGCCTGTTCGCCTCGCGCGACGCGCGGACGCCGTACTTCCGCCGCCGCTTCGTGCCCGGAGAGACGAGGGAGATCCGCCTCTACCTGCACGGCGGCGATGACCTGGCGAGGGTGACGGGATCGGCGCGGCGCAGCATCCAGGTGCGGCTGATCGGCGGCGGGGGCGACGACGAGCTGATCGATGAGTCCGCGGCCAGTGGCGGGCGGATGACCGTCTTTCACGACGACCGCGGCGACAACCGCTTCGCCCCCGGCCGCGAGGCGCGGGTGGACACGCGCGAGTACGATCCGCCGCCCGTCCGCGTGTGGGGCAACCAGCCGTCCCCGCGCGACTGGGGCGACGACTTTGCCATTGCCCCGTGGGGCGCGTGGGTGCTCAACGTGGGCCCTGTGCTCGGCGCGGGGGTGACGCGGACGCGCTACGGGTTCCGGCGCCAGCCGTACGCGCGGCAGCTCACCGTACGCGCCCTGTACGCGCCGCTGGAGGATGGCACCGGCATCGAGGGAATCGCGGACTACAAGCGCACGGGAACGGGCGGCGGCCTGCGTCTGGCGGCGGGCGCGCGCACCTTTCACGTAACCCGCTTTCACGGATTCGGCAACGACACGCCGGGTGACGTCGAAGAGGAATACGAGGTCACCAGCAGCGAGGTGCGGGCAGAGGCGCTGTGGTACGGTCCCCTGGGGCGCCGCGTGTGGTACCGTTTCGGCCCGGTGGCGCGGTGGATGGAGACGCGGGAGCCCGCGTTCACCCGGGTGCCGGAGCCGCGCGGAAGGATCGGGTGGGCCGCGGCCGGCGCCCTGGCGGAACTGCGGATGGACGGCCGCGACACGCTGGCCGTGACCCGCCGCGGCTGGTGGCTGGGCGCGCGGGTGGAAGGCTTCGGCGGCGACCTGGGCCCGTTCGGCTCCGTGCGCGGCGAGGCGCGCACCTACCTCTCCCTCGGCGCGGGGCCGGTTCTGGCGCTGCGCGCGGGCGGCGAGCTGGCGCGCGGCGACTTTCCGTTCCAGGAGGCCGCGTTCCTGGGCGGGCCGGGCTCGCTGCGCGGCTACCCCTACCAGCGCTTCGCCGGCGACGCCGCCGCGTTCGGCGCCGCGGAACTGCGGCAGCCGCTGGGGCAGGTGAAGCTGCTGGTGCGCGGCCGCCTGGGCGTGTTCGCGCTGGCGGACGCCGGACGCGTGTGGATGGACGGCGACTCCCCCGGCGACTGGCACACCGACTTCGGCGGCGGCGTGTGGTTCGAGACGCTGGGCTACGCCGGCACCCTCACCGTGGCGAAGGGCGACGTGCTGCGCTGGTACCTGGGCCTGGGCATGCCCTTCTGATCACGCGGAGGTCGAATCGCGCGGAGACAAAGCGTCGCACGCGGCTCCATCCTAAACGAGCGTCAAAGATTCATCCACCGAGAGCAGGTGACGTCATCCTGAGTCATTCGGCGCTGCGCGCACCCTGTGGGATGAAAGTCGCTCGCGCCGCCGCTGTCATTTCGAAGGAGGCGCCCGCGTGATCGCTGCCGGTGCACGGACCTGTGGCGCCGACTGAGAAATCTACTCGCCCGGGCAGGTGCCACGCCTCCTCGACGGCCGCCTTTGTCGCTTTGCCGGCACGGTCCTCTCGCCGCTCGAGAAAACCGCGGCTCGCAGAAACCCCGTTTCCCGCGCACATTGCGATGGACGTGCGGTTGAAGCCCCGCGCGGTTTGCGGGGCTTTCCGCGGTCGTTGCGGCGGCTTCAGCCGCTCCGGCGCGGATTTCGCCCCCGCCCCTGTACATCTGGCGCGATTCGTGAACAACCCGCCGAACGGAAAATCCGAGGAACGGCGGATGGTGTGGCGTGTACAGCATCCCACCCGCCCTTCCGGCGGCATCGCCGCGCAGTGACGCCCCGCAGCACCGTACGCATCCACGCATGGACGAGCCCGTCACGCCTTCGGTCCCCAGCGCCCCCGGCCCCAGCGCCCTCGTTGAGCGGCGGGCACCGACGGTGGATCATTCGCGCGGCGCCATGAGCACCGGCCGGTGGATGTGGGAGTGGACCAAGGCGATCAGCACGGCCATCCTCCTCTTTCTCACCGTTCGCACCTTCCTGGTGGAAGCCTTCAAGATCCCCACGGGGTCCATGGAGGGCACGCTGCTGATCGGCGACTTTCTGCTCGTCAACAAGGCCGTGTACGGCGCCGAGATCCCGCTCACCGACAGGCGCCTGCCCGCGTTCGCGCACCCGGGCCGCGGCGACGTGATCGTCTTTCTTCCGCCGCACGACCCGCACAAGAACTACGTAAAGCGCATCGTGGGCGTCCCCGGCGACACGCTGGAGATGCGCGACAAGGTGCTGCTGCGCAACGGTGTGCGGCAGGACGAGCCGTACGCCCGCCACACCGATCCCCTGGGCGACCAGGCGGACCCCAAGATGCTGTGGCAGCTGGACTATACGGTGGACACCACGCTCACCTTTCGCACCTACCACCCCTCGCGTGACAACTGGGGGCCGCTGGTGGTGCCCCCCGGCAAGTTCTTCGCGCTGGGTGACAACCGCGACCGCTCGGAGGACTCGCGCTACTGGGGGTTCCTGGACCAGGGCGCGGTGAAGGGTCGTCCCATGTTTGTGTATTACTCGTTCGAGCACGACCTGGCCAACGCGCTTCCCTGGCTGACCAGCGTGCGGTGGGACCGCATCGGCGAGGTGATTCGCTGAACGGTGTTCGGCGATCGCCTGTTCCTGCGCTGGCCCCAAACACTCGATTCTCAGACGTAAACGCACGGATTTTTCACCTTGCTCAAAAAAGTTCCCTTCAGGGGTTGACACCACAGCGCGGCCTTTCCATGTTCCGTGCAGTGATAACGTCCGGTGCGGGATATCGAACGTCCCACCTCTCGGTTTGCGCGTTGACCAGGCGCGCGTCCCCACCGGGTTCCTGCACCTCACGGCACCCCCGCTTCCGTCTCCCGGAGCACCGCCGATGTCGTTCAGCCCTCCCAAGAAAATTCAGGCCGAGTCCGAGTCGCTGGACCAGTACCTGCGCGAGATCAGCGCGTACCCGCTGATCGACCGCGAAGCGGAGTGCCGCCTGGCGCGCCAGATCCGCGACGGGGACGGCGAGGCGCTGGAAAAGCTGGTGCGCGCCAACCTGCGCTTCGTGGTGGCGGTCGCCAAGAAGTACCAGAACCAG
>DATABT010001079.1:0-20691 GCA_036259455.1 Longimicrobium sp.
CCCAGGTGTTTTGGGGGAGGTTGCGAGGTGACGAGCGGGAGGGGGCGAGCGGGAGGGGGCGAGCGGGAGGGGGCGTGCCCGCGCGCAGAACCATCTACAGCGAGACACGCAATGCCCGCCGCAGTCCGAGTAGGCGACACGAGCACGCACGGGGGCACCGTCGTGGGGCCCGGCGTCAGCACGGTGCTGATCGGCGGCAAGCCGGCGGCGGTGGCGGGCGACATGCACGTCTGCTCGCTCCCGCCCAACGCCCATCAGCCCACCGCCAGCCCCTTTCCCAGCGGCAGCACCACGGTGCTCGTCGGCGGGCGGCCGGCCATCCGCCAGACGGACACCTGCATCTGCGGCGCGATGGCGGCGGTGGGCGAGCCCACCGTCCTCATCGCCTGAGAACGCCACGGAGCCAGACGCATGAGCGACATGGGCACATCCGCCGGGCAGACCAGCATTCTGGGCACGGGGTGGAGCTTTCCCCCGGAGTTCGCGCGGGCCGCGGGCGGCGTGCTGATGACGGCGGACGAGGACGACATCCACGCCTCGCTGCGCATCCTGTTCGGCACGGCGCTGGGCGAGCGCTTTCTGCGCCCGCGCTACGGGCTCGACATGCACGAGGCGCTGTTCGAGCCGCTGAGCACCAGCATGAAGACGTACCTGGAGGACCGCATCCGCACCACCGTGCTCATCTACGAACCGCGCATCCAGCCGCTCGCGCTGCGGCTGGACACGTCGGAGCAGAGCCAGGGGCGGGTGACGATGATCCTGGAGTACCTGGTGCGCGCCACCAATACGCGCTTCAACCTGGTGTACCCGTTCTACGCCACCGACAGCAGCGAAGTACGCGCCGCCTTCGAGAACGTGTGACGCGATGGCCGACCGCGACATCGTCCAGAACCTGATCCTGGAGCTGGGACAGAGCCAGGGGGAACGCACCCCCCGGGAGCTGGACGTGCACTTTGCCGACGTGGACGAGCGCACGCCCGCCGACCTGTGGGCGTGGGCGGGCCGGTTCGCGCGGCTGGTGAACTTCCATCCCGCGGACTTCACCGGTGACGACGCGGACCTGCCGGACTGGAGCGCGCTCTTCGCCGACGCGCAGACGGAGCTGGAGGCGTACCGGCTGCTGAACGCGGGGCGAATGCAGCCGCACGCGGCGCTGTACATCGCCTTCCTGGAGCTCTTTCGCCGCCCGCAGGCGCTGGCCAACGAGATCACCGGCCGTCACCTGGACTTCTACTACCAGGACGTGCTGCGCCTGCGCCGCCGCGACCCGGTGGCGGACCACGCGCACGTGGTGCTGGAGCTCAAGAAGGGCGCGGCGTCCGTCGAGATCGGCCCGGAGCACCTGTTCACCGCGGGGAAGGACGCGACGGGCGTGGAGCTGCTCTACGCACCCGTGCGCACCGCCGTGGTCGGGGCGGCGAAGGTGGAGTCGCTGCGCACCATCTGCCTGGACGCGGAGGGCGGGGTGCGGTTCGCGCCCATCGCCAACTCGCCGGATGGCGTGGGCGGCGAGCTGCCGGCGGAGGAGCCGGCCTGGTCCGGGTTCGGCCACGCGGACCTGCCCCGCGCGGAGATCGGATTCGCGGTCGCGTCGCCCGTGCTGCGGCTGGCGGAGGGGGAGCGGACCATCACGCTGGACCTCACGCTTTCCGGCCTGGGGGGATCCGGGCTTACGACGCAGAAGCTGGACGGCGCGTTCAGCGTCTTTCTCACCGGGAGCAAGGGGTGGGTGCAGCCGGACGGGGTGGAGGCGTCCATCACCGGGTCGCGGCTGCGGCTGGCGTGCACGCTGGGCCGCGCGGCCGGCGCGGTGGCGGACTACCAGCAGGCGGTTCACGGCTACCCGTACGCCGCCGCCGCGCCGGTGATGCAGGTGCAGCTGACCGAGGGCGCCGCGGCGGGATACGCGGACTTCGCCGGGGTGGTGGTGGAGGACGCGCAGCTCTCCGTCTCCGCGTCCGGCGTCACCTCGCTCACGCTGGAGAGCGACGCGGGGAGCATCGACCCCAGGAAAGCCTTCCTCCCCTTCGGCCCGCAGCCCACCAGGGGGTCGCGCTTCCTGGTGGCGTATCCCGAGGCCCTGGCCAAGAAGCTGTCGTCGCTGTCGCTGACGCTGACGTGGAAGGACGCGCCGGCGAACTTCGCGACGCACTACACGGGGTACGGCGTCACCGTGAGCAACGGCACGTTCACCGTGAGGGCCAGCTTCGACGACGGGGCGCCCGGCGCGGCGTTCACGCAGAGCGGCGTGCGGCTGTTCGACACGTCGGACGCCACGCTGACGAAAACGCTCTCCTTCACGCCCGGCGCGGCGGTGTCGCAGGGGGGCGGCAAGCGCGGGCAGATCCTGGCGCTGCGGCGGGCGGGCGCCCAGTGGTCCATGCGGCAGGCGTACGAGCGCGCGCTGGCGGAGCCGGTGCACGCCACGGGCCTCTCCACGGACGTGCCGGAGCGGGAGGGATTTCTGACGCTGCGGCTGGAGGCGGGCTTTCTGCACGCGGAGTACCGCAAGAAGCAGGTGGAGAACGTGCTCGCGCTGGTCTCGCCGGCCATCACCGACCCGCCGGCCGCGCAGCTGGTGCTGAACGAGCCGTACACGCCCACGGTGCAGGGAATCTCGCTGGCGTACGCGGCATCCACCGACCGCGTGGGCGTGTCGACGACGTCGATGGACGACTTTGCCCATCCCGACCTGCAGTTCTTTCACCTGGCGCCCTTCGGGCCCATGCGCGAGCACGGGTACCAGCGCGGCCAGCTCTCCTTCGTGGGATCGACGGACGTCCCCCTGCTTCCGCCGTTCACCCACGCGGGCGAGCTGCTGATCGGCCTGGGGCAGGCGGCGGCGGGGGATGGGGTGAGCCTGCTCTTTCAGGTGTCGCCGGGGAGCGCGGACCCGGAGCTGCCCCGCGAGGCGCTGCGGTGGTACGCGCTGGCGGACAACTACTGGAAGCCGCTGGGGACCAGCGAGCTGGTGCTGGACACCACCAACCACCTGCTCACCAGCGGCATCGTGAAGCTGGTCATCCCGCCCGAGGCGACCACGCTGAACACCGTGCTCCCCGCCGGGCCGGTCTGGATCCGCGCGGCGGTGGCGGGGAACTCCACGGCCGTGAGCCGGCTGGTGGACGTGGCGGCGAACGGCGTGGAAGTCGCGCTGGTGAGCGAGGGATACGACCCCGCGCACCTGGAGGTGCCGCTGCCGGCGGGGAGCATCCGCAAGCTGAAGGCGGGGCTGGCGCAGGTGAAGTCCGCCAAGCAGCCGTACGCCTCGTTCGGCGGGCGGGGCGCGGAGCAGCCGGTGGCGTTCCACACCCGCGCCAGCGAGCGGCTGCGGCACAAGGACCGCTGCGTTACGCGCTGGGACTACGAGCGCGTGGTGCTGGAGGCGTTCCCCGGCGTGCACCGGGTAAAGTGCATCCCCCACGCCCGCGAGGGTTCGTGGATGGCGCCGGGGCACGTGATGCTGGTCGTGGTCCCCGACCTCCGCAACCGCAACGCCGTCGATCCCCTGCAGCCGCGGGTGGACGCCGACACGCTGGACCGCATCGCGGAGCACGTGCAGGCGCGCGCGGGAATGCAGGTGCGGGTCGCGGTCAGGAACCCCAGCTACCAGAAGGTGCGGCTGGACTTCAAGGTCCGCTTTCACACCGGATACGACTTCAACCACTACCGGGTGCAGCTCCAGGACGCGCTGGTCCGGGCGCTGAGCCCCTGGGCGTTCGCGGACGGGCCGGAGATCGGCTTCGGCGGCGCCGTCTACCGCTCGGTGATGATGGACCTGGTGGAGGAGCTGCCGTACGTGGACTACGTGACCGACTTTCGCATGTTCAGCTGGACGGGCGACGTGGTGGACCAGACGGACCGCGACGTGGCGCGCCCCGCCACCCCCGACACCATCCTGGTGAGCGACGCCACCCACACCATCGTGGAGGCCCCGTGAGCGTCGCGCTTCCCGCCGTCGTCCTGGAAGACGGCTCGGCGCCGGTGGACCCCGCCGCCGCCGCGCTGGAGGCGCTGGACCACCAGGCGCTCTTTGCGCTGGGGCTGGACCAGGTGCGCGCGCTGGCGTCGGCCACGTGGACGGACCACAACATCCACGATCCCGGCATCACCACGCTGGAGCTGCTGTCGTACGCGCTCACGGACCTGGGGTACCGCGCGGGATACCCCATCGCCGACCTGCTGGCGTCGCGGACGGGGAACGCGGCGGCCATGCGCGAGCAGTTCTTCACCGCGCGGCAGATCCTTCCCCCCGCGCCGCTGACCACGGCGGACTACCGGCGCCTGCTGATCGACCTGGAGGGGGTGAAGAACGCGTGGATCGCCCCGGCCACGCAGACGCTGTACGCCGACACGGTGCGCGGCCGGCTGCAGGCGGAGCGCCCCGCGGACATGACCGGCTTCGTCCAGGTGGATCTCCGCGGCCTCTACAACGTCACCATCGAGTACATGGACGGGCTGGCGGCGCCCGCGCGCGCGGCGACCCTGCGGCGCGTGCGCGAGACGCTGCACGCCAACCGCAACCTGTGCGAAGACTTCGTGGCGTTCGCGGAGGTCCGGGAGCAGCCGTTCATCCTCTGCGGCGAGGTGGAGCTGGCGCCGGAGGCGGACGTGGCGCGCACGCAGGCGGAGATCCTGTTCGCCGTGCAGCAGTACCTGTCGCCGCCCGTGCGGCAGTACTCCCTGGCGGAAATGCGGGTGCGCACGCACGCGGACGGCACGCCGTACGGCACGGAAGACATCTTCGACGGGCCGCCGCTGGAGCACGGCTTCATCGACGCGGCGGAGCTGGAGGCGGCGGAGCTGCGCACGGAGGTGCGGCTGAGCGACGTGATCAGCGTGGTGATGGACGTGCCCGGCGTGCGCGCCGTGCGCGACCTGCTCATTCAGCCCCCGCCCCCCGCCGGCCCGCCGGAGAGCAAGTGGCGCGTCCCCGTGCAGGCGGGGCGCAAGCCGGCGCTGCAGGGGGAGCGGTGCCGCCTGGTCTTCTACAAGCGGCAGATGCCGTTCACCGTGCAGCCCGCGGAGTGGCGCCCGCACTGGGACGCGCTGGCGGCCGAGGCCACCGCCGCGGTGGAGACGCCGCGGGCGGAGGACCTGCCCATTCCCCTGGGCCGCTGGCGCGCGCCGTCCGCCTACCACTCGTTCCAGAACCACTTCCCCGCCCTCTACGGCCTGGGCGAGGCGGGGCTCCCCAGCGGCGCGGACGCGCGGCGCGCGCGGCTGGCGTACCAGCTCAAGGGCTACCTGCTCTTCTTCGACCAGCTGATGGCCGACTTCATGGCGCAGCTGGCCAGCATCCCCCGCCTGTTCAGCACCGACTGGCGCGTCACCCGGACGGACCACCATCAGCCGGTGGATACGTTCGCGGAGTGGCGGCGCATCTATCGCGGCGCGGACGTGCTGGACGCGCTGCAGGCCGGGCTGGACGACGAGGGAACGATGACGGACCGCCGCAACCGCTTTCTGGACCACCTGATCGCGCGGCACGGCGAGCGGTTCAGCGAGCTGGCGGAGGTGATGCGCACGGAGTTCGGGCTCGGCGCCGAGGCGATGGTGCGCTACAAGTGCGACTTTCTGACGGGATATCCCGGGCTGGGCCGCCGCCGCGGGATGGCGTACGACTACTCGCGCAGGGACGACGCGGGGCTGTGGAACAGCGCCAACGTCAGCGGGCTGGAGCTGCGGCTGGCCGCGCTGCTGGGCATTCCGAACTCCACCCGCCGCAACCTGAGCGACATCAGCTACGACCTCTACGCCGAGGTGGACGCCACCCCCGACGACGAGTTCCGCTTTCGCGTGCGCCATCCCGTCACGCGCAAGATCCTGCTCAGCGCCAGCACCCGGTACGCCACGCACGCTGCCGCGCGCGCGGAAATGCGGCGCGCCATCCGCTTTGCCCAGCTCCCCTCCGGCTACCAGCGGCGGACCACGGTGGAAGGCGAGACGCGCTGGTACTTCAACATCGTCGACGACACGGGCGAGGTGCTGGCGCGGCGCATCGAGTACTTCGCCAGCGAGGCGGCCATGGAGGCGGCCATCGAGCAGCTGATGGAGCACCTGCGCACCGCGTACAGCGAAGAGGGGATGTACCTCATTGAAAGCATCCTCCTGCGCCCGGAAGGGGGGGACGACCCCTTCCTTCCCATCTGCCCGGATCCCAACTGCGCCGACTGCGCGGACGAGGACCCGTACTCGTACCGCATCCACGTCATCCTGCCGGCGTACGGCGGGCGGTTCGAGGACATGGAGTTCCGCCGCTGGGCCGAGCAGGTGATCCGCGAGGAGACGCCCGCGCACATCCAGCCCAAGGTGTGCTGGATCGGCGCGGACGACATGGCGGCGCTAGAGCGGCTGTACCGCGACTGGATCCATCTGCGCGCCGGCCGCGAGACGGCGGACCGGACCACCAGGCTGCGCCGCTTCATCCAGCAGCTGTACGCCGTGAAGAACGTGTACCCGCCGCAGCGCCTGCGCGACTGCCGCGCCCCGGAAAAGTTCATCCTGGGGCACACGGCGCTGGGCTCGCTGGACGATTGAACCACCCAACCGGAGCCTGATGGCCATGGCCGCACCCCCCGTCTTCACCAGCCTGGACCAGGTGAGCACCGGCTACACGGTGTTCGAGAGCGACCAGGTGCTCACGCACACGCAGCTCAACAGCGTGGCGGAATACGCGGACGACCAGATCCGCCTGTCCCGCGCGCGGCTTTCCGGCGTGGGGGTGGCCTGCGGGCTGCGCGCCACGCTGTCGGGGAGCCGCGTGCGGGTGACGGGCGGCGTGGGCGTCACCACGGACGGCGACCTGCTGTACCTGGACGGCGACACCGTCTGCGACCGTTTTCAGGTCTACGACCAGAGCTTTCCCGCGTACCCGCCGCTGTACCAGGGGGGCGACGTCAACGGGGCCATGCACCCCGTGTGGGAGCTGATCCCGGAGGGGACGCCGGGGAGCCCGGGGCGGCCGCTGAGCCAGTTCGCCGCGACCACGGGGCGGCAGCTGGCGCAGACCACGGCGGTGCTGCTGATGGAAAGCTACCGCCAGGACGACGACCTGTGCTCCGGCACGGACTGCGACAACCTGGGCGCGCGGGCCGTCAACACCCGCAAGCTCCTGCTCGTGGGCCCCGAAGCCGTGACGGCGCTGCGCGGGGGCGCGGCCACGCCGGCGCAGGCCTACGCGGGAATGCCGGGGGTGGGGGCCGAGCGGGCGCTGCTCTCGCCCTCCCTCACCACCGCGGCGCAGCTGGCGCAGGTGTACCGGTCCGCCTGCAACGCCATCCACGACCGCCTGGTGGGCGCCCTTCCCAGCGTCTGGACGGCGGCGGGCGGGGTGCTGGGCGGCGTGGTGACGCAGGCCATGGTGAACGGGTGGACCACGCGGCTGGCGCAGTACCGGGCGAACTTTGCCGCGAACGGCAGCGGCATCCAGTACTACTACGACTTTCTCAAGGACGTGGTGGATACGTACAACCAGCTGCGCGAGCGGCTGTTCGCCGACGACACCTGGTGCTCGCCGCCCATCACCACCTTTCCCAAGCACCTGGTGCTGGGCGCGCTGGGCGCCACCGCCGGCGCCGACCCCAACCGCACGGGGTGGTATCCCTCGCCCGTCACCAGCCCCACGGTGGGGTACCTGGAGCACGCGCAGTTCCTGGCGCGGCGGCTGGACGCGCAGATCACGCACTTCCAGGTGAGCACGGCCTCGTCGCTGCCCGTGCGGGTCACGCCCAGCGAGGACGAGAACCTGGCGCTGGGCGTGCGCGCCATTCCGTTCTACTACGCGCCGGGCGGGGCTGACCCGCTCTACCAGTACTGGAACTACCCGCTGGTGCGCCGCGGCCTTCAGATGCACACCGGCGGCTACCACGCCGCCGCCTGGGCCCCGGAGGGGAGCCCGGTCCGCACGCCGCTGCTGTACCAGCTCGGCCGGGCCAGCTTTTTCCGCGTGGAGGGCGTGGTGGGAAAGCCGGTGGCCACGGCGCTGGCGGAGGTGGAGGAGCTGATCGCCGACTACAACCTTCCGTTCTCCGTGGGGGCCGTGCTGCTGGGGTCGCAGCGCACGGGCGTGGTGCGCAGGCCGCGCGGCGTTACGGACCTGCACCACCTGCACGGCATCATCCGCCAGGACACGCAGGTGCGGCTGCAGGACGCGGAGACCTTTACCCTGCACTACACCAACACGCTGCTGCAGGCGGCGGACGCGGGGGAGCTGTTCCACGAGCAGGAGGCGGAGCGGCGCGTGCAGATGCGCGGCGCCACCACCAGCAAGCGCACCGAGCTGGTGTCGCACACCTCCACCGCCAGGGCGGCGGCCAGCGGCCCCTACGCCAGCTACACGCTCAACCCCCAGGCGCTGCAGACGGAGGTGGACGCCGCCATCGAAGCGGCCCTGGACCTTTCCTTCGAGATCGACGGGCTGGCCAGCACGGGGGCCATGAACCCGCTGGATACGCTGGCGGGCGGAACGCAGACCCACTGGCTTCCCTGGCTGGACCAGATCATCGGGTGGAAGGAGGAAAAGGCCGACCAGAAGCTGTTCTTCAGCCGGTTCATCCGCGAGCACCCGCAGCTGGAGCACTTTGGCGGCGTGGCGCGCGGCGGCACCCTGGTGCTCATCCACGACACCGGCGGCACCGTGGTGGCCGAGGCCATGCTCCCCTACACCTGCCACCAGGAGGCGGCGGACGAGGACGAGCCCGTGCTCGGTACGCCCACGCCGCGCCCGCCCGTCATCCGCACGCCGCCCGTGCGGACGAAGCCCACGCCCAAGCGCACCTGGGACCGCGAGTGGATCTTCCGCAAGCCGGAGCTGGACGTGGTGTTCGAGGCGCGCAATGACGTGGACGAGTGGCTGCAGACGGAGACGGAGTACCTGCGCGGGCAGATCGAGTGGCAGAACCAGTACATCCAGCAGCGCACGGCCACGCTCACCAACGACGTGATCGCGAACGTGGGCGCCACGTACGAGAACCTGATCAACAACCAGTGGTCCACGCTGGACTCCGTCGCGAGCAAGTACTCCACCACGCGCTTCACCGGCGAGATGGGCACGCAGCCGGGCAGCACCACGGGCGTCAACTACAACCCCGCCGCCACGCAGCCGCGCGCCACGCAGACGTTCGACGACCGCATGCTGGGGGTGATGGTGGAGGAGACGCGCGTGCGCGAGGAGAAGGTGAACGTGCTGGCGGAGATGGCCGCCGCCGCGCCGCAGGACGAGGCGCTGCTGCAGCAGCTGGAGGCGGCGCAGGCGGAGCTGGGGCGCACGCTCGAAGACACGGCCGGCTACCTGGCCCGCACCGGCGCGGAGGTCACGCTGGGGAGCGAGGCGTACATCGCGGTGGAGCAGATGTCGCGCGGGTTCACGGCGCTTTCCGGCAGCAAGACGCTGGAGGCCACCGCCACCGCCCTGGACAGCACCGTGGCCGGCGGCACGCCCATGCTGCAGGTGGCCGTGAAGTCCTTCATCCAGCGGTAGCGGCGCATGGCCCGGGCGCCGCACCGCATCCGGCGGCAGGTCTGGCGCGTGCGCGCGCCCTCGTCCGCGGACGCCTTTGCGCTCCGCGGCGAGCTGCGCGCGGCGTGGGAGGGCGCGCTGCTCCCCGCGCTGGAGGCCGCCTTCGACCAGGCGGCGCCCGGCGACCGCGTGGTCCGCATCCCCCGGCTGGAGCTGCGGCTGCGGCTGGGCGCGGCGAACGCGCTGGCGGAGGAGCTGCCGCGCCTGGTGCGCGAGGCGGCGGCCGTGGAGCTGGCGGTGGCGCGCCGCGGCGGCATACCGTCCGTCGGGGACACGGCGGGCGACGGCTCCACCTCACCCGCGGAGGACGCGCGCGCCACGCTGCTGCACTACCTGCGTACCGGCGCCCTCCCCTGGTCCGCGGCGGGAGGATCGGCGGACAAAGTGGCCGATGCGCTCCAGGCTGCCGTCCGCGAGGCGGGGGTGCGCCTGGTGAATGCGATCGCGTCCGCGCCGGAGCCCCGCGCGTTCACCTTCCGCCTGCTGCAGCTGGTGGACGATGCGGATGTGCCCGCGTGGATCGCCGCGCTTCCGCCGCGCGTGCCGGCCCTGTGGCGACGCGTGCTCCTGCGCCTGCTCGTCCCCGCCGCCGCGCCGCCTCCCGACTCCATCCGGCGCGACGACGCGCCTCCGATCGATGACGCGCCGCCGCCCGCCCCCCGCCACACCCGCCTGACGCTCGCCGCCGCACTGCTGGTGGAGGCGGTGACGACGACGGTGGATGACACGCCGCACGCCATCGCCATCGCTGCGTCGAAGGCGAAGGGCGGCGGACCCGGCGGCGCCGCTGCGTCCCTGCTCGCGTCGCTTCCCGAGATGGCGCCCGCGCGCCGGGATGCGTCCCGCCCGGAACGCACCGCGGCGACGCGCGATGCGAAGGCGCGCGCGGTCGATGATCGGGCGGAGGAGGTGGATCGGCGGGGTGCGCGCGGGGGATCGGACGATGGCGCGAAGGCGATCCAGCGCGCGGCGGGGGGCGGATGGAACGCGGCGGAGGTGGAATCCTCAGGATCCGCATCCGCCGATCGAAAGGGCGAAGAGGCCGGGGAGGCGTTCGGGACGAGCGTGGCGAACGCGGGGCTCATCCTCCTCCACCCCTTCATCGCCATGCTGCTGGAGCGCACGGGGCTTCGCGAGCGGGACGCGATTCCGGAGCACGCGCTTCCGCACGCGGCCGCGCTGCTGCACTACCTGGCCACCGGCCGCGACGACGTGCAGGAGTGGGAGCTGGGGCTGGTGAAGGTGCTGCTGGCCCAGGCGCCGGACGCCGCCCTCCCCGTGGCGGACGGCCTCCTGCGCGCGGAGGACCGCGAGGAGTGCGACAACGTGCTGCACTCCGCAATCGCGCACTGGACGGTGCTCAGGAACAGCTCGCCGTCCCTGCTGCGCGAGAGCTTCCTCCGGCGTGGCGGGCTTCTCCACCGCGGCGGCGAGGGATGGCTGCTGCGCGTGGAGCCCGGCTCGTACGACGTGCTGCTGGCCCAGCTGCCGTGGGGGATCAGCTTCGTGACGCTGCCGTGGATGCCGCACCCCATCCATATCGAATGGACAACGACGCCCTGACGCTGAACGCACGCGACCTGGAGCGCGAGCTGGAGTGGTTCGCCCGGGTGCTGGACGCGCGGCTGAAGTCGTACTTCGGCGGCGGCGAGGGCGCGCGCCCCCCGCTGCCGGAGGCGCCGCCGCTGGGGCCCAGCCGCTACGCCGGCTTCATCCGCCAGCACCGGCTGACGGTCGGCGAGCGGCTGGTGCTGCTGCTGGCGCTCATCCCCCACGTGCGGCCGCAGCTGCTGGACGTGCTGTGGGCGCGCAACGAGGCCACGGAGCGCGGCTTCACCGAGTTCGGGGGGTGGAACGGGACGACGCACGGCGGCTTCATCCCCACGGGCGAGACGGCGGCGTTCGTCCTTGCGGGCGACGACCTGGCGGGGCGCTTTGCCGTCTCGCGGCTGTTCGACGGCGACCACCCGTTCGCGCGCCACAACGTGCTGCGCCTGTCCAGTGCCTCGCCCGCGGAGCCGTACCTGAGCGGTGCGCTCACCCTGAGCGCCGAGCACCTGGCCCGCTTCACCACGGGGGAGGAGCGAAAGCCGGCGTTCAGCAGCGACTTTCCCGCGCGGCGCATCGAGACGGACCGGTCGTGGGAAGACCTGGTGCTGCCGACGGGGACGATGGAGCAGCTGGAGGAGATTCGCCACTGGCTGCGGCACGGAGACACGCTGCTGGACGAGTGGGAGATGCGCGCCAAGCTGCGCCCGGGCTTCACCAGCCTGTTCTACGGGCCGCCGGGGACGGGCAAGACGCTGAGCGCCTGCCTGCTGGGCAAGCACTGCGGGTGCGACGTGTACATGGTGGACCTGAGCATGATCGTCTCCAAGTACATCGGCGAGACGGAGAAAAACCTGGGCCGCGTGTTCGACATGGCGGAGAACCGGCGCTGGATCCTGTTCTTCGACGAGGCCGACGCGCTCTTCGGGCGGCGGACGTCGGTGGACAGCGCGCACGACCGCTTCGCCAACCAGGAGGTCAGCTACCTGCTGCAGCGCATCGAGTCGTTCAACGGGGTGGTGATCCTGGCCAGCAATCTCAAGGGGAACATCGACGACGCGTTCCTGCGCCGCTTTCACTCCGTCGTCTACTTTCCCATGCCGCGGCCGGCGGAGCGCAGGCGCATCTGGCAGAACGCGTTCTCGCCGCGCGCGGTGCTGGAGCCCGCCATCGACCTCACGCGCTTGGCCGACAAGCACGACCTGTCCGGCGGCACCATCATGAACGTGGTGCGCTACTCGTCGCTCAAGGCGCTGAGCCGCAACGAGTTCGTGATCCAGCTGGAAGACATGGAAGAAGGAATCCGCCGCGAGTTCCTCAAGGAGGGGCGCACGGGTTGAGGGGCCCTTCCGAGGGCCCCTCTCCCCGCTCGTTCCTCGCGGAGAGGGGAAGAAGGACCTCCTCCTTGTCGTGAGGGCGGTACGCGAAAACGATAGGAGGAGGACGTCATCCCGAGGGAGCGCGCCTCCGCGGAACTCGTTGCCGCACAAGGTCCTTCGGCTGGCGCCGGGGTTGATCGCGAGGATGCGCAAGAGAGTCATCCTGAGGGAGCGCCCGCGCGGAATCCATTGCCGCACAAGTGTTTTGGGCGCGACCGAAGGACCTTCTCCGCGAGTCGTGAGGGCGGGTGTCACGGACCAAAGCCGGCCTCCGGGTGTGCCGGCAAGGTCCTTCGGCCGGCGCCGGGGTTCATCGCGCGGGCCCGGTGTGGCGCGGCGCCTCCCTCAGGATGACGTCATCGCGGAGTACGAGGGGAGCACGAGGTTTCGTGGCACTCTCGGAATTGTAGTCGTCGGAAGGGGATCGATTCACCCGCAGGAAGGGCGCACGGCGTGGAAGCCGTAAAGCAGAAGTCCGCCGCCACCGTGAACCGGTCCGCCGCGCAGCCGCAGGTGCAGCGCGCGGCGGCCGCGGCGGCCGTGCGCGTTACCCCGCCCTCGGTGCGTGCCGCCGCGCCGCGCGTGCAGCTCTCGTCCCTGAAGGTCTCCTCCCCCAGCGACCCGGCCGAGAAGGAAGCCGACTCCACCGCCAGGCAGGTGGTGCGGATGTCCATCCCCGACCGGGCCGTCGCTCTGGTGAAGACGGCGGCGGGCGGCGTGTTTCGCCAGGTCACCGGCGCGCTGGGCATCAAGGGAAAGGAGAAGGAGAAGGACGAGCTGGAGCTGCTGAAGCTCGCGAAGCGGAAGGGTATGCCGCCGCAGGTGGCGCGCTTCGCGGCGCCGGGCGTGTACCGCAAGCCCAGGGTGGAGGAGGAGCGCGACAAGCCGATGAAGCCGCGCCCGCCGGAGCTGCGCGTGCAGCGCAAGGCGGAGGGAATGCCCAACCTGAGCGCCAACCTGGCCTCGGAAATCCAGGCCAGCCGCGCGGGCGGCAACCCCCTGCCGCTGAGCGTGCGCCGCTTCATGGAGCCGCGCTTCAAGGCCGACTTCGGCAAGGTGCGCGTGCACACCGGCGACCGCGCCGCGAAGCTGAGCCGCCAGCTGAACGCCAGGGCGTTCGCCGTGGGCGGCGACGTGTTCTTCGGCAAGGGCCAGTTCGCGCCGGAGACGGAGCGCGGCAGGGAGCTCATTGCCCACGAGCTCACGCACACCATTCAGCAGGGCGCCTCGCACCAGCAGCCGCCCGTGCGGCGCAGCGAGGACGTGTCCGTACGCCAGCACGGCGGCGAGCAGGTGCAGCGGCTGGGGATCGGCGACGCGCTGGACTACTTCGCCGACAAGGCGAACCTCATCCCCGGGTTCCGCATGCTCACCATCGTGATCGGCGTGAACCCCATCAACATGAGCCGCGTGGAGCGCAGCGCGGCCAACATCATGCGCGCCATCGTGGAGTTCATCCCCGGCGGCGGGCTGATCACCAGGGCGCTGGACGCGTACGGGGTGTTCGACAAGGTGGGCGGCTGGGTGGAGGAGCAGATCCAGTCGCTGGGGATGACGGGCTCGCTGTTCAAGCAGGCCATCGACGACTTCCTCGACTCCCTGAGCTGGACCGACATCTTTGACCTGGGCGGCGTGTGGAACCGGGCAAAGCGCATCTTTACCGAGCCGGTGGACCGGCTGATCAGCTTCGCCAGGAATTTGATCACCGGGATCCTGGGCTTCATCCGCGACGCCATCCTGCGCCCGCTGGCGGGGCTGGCCGAGGGGACGCGCGGCTACGACCTGCTCAAGGCCATCCTGGGGCAGGACCCCATCACCGGCGACCCGGTGCCGCGCAACGCCGACACGCTCATCGGCGGGTTCATGAAGTTCATCGGGCAGGAGGAGGTCTGGGAGAACATCAAGAAGGGGAACGCCGTTGCCCGCGCCTGGGCCTGGTTCCAGGGCGCGCTGGCGGGGCTGGTGGCCCAGGTGCGGGCGGTGCCGGGCAGGTTCATGGCGGCGGTCAGGTCGCTCACGCTGGAGGACATCGTCATTCTGCCCAACGCCTTCCGCAAGGTGGCGGGGGTGTTCCTGGACGTCATCGGCGGCTTCTTCAGCTGGGCGGGCGGCCAGGTGATGAAGCTGCTGGAGATCGTGTTCGACGTGGTGAGCCCGGGGGCGATGGGGTACGTAAGGCGGACGGGCGCCGCGCTGCTGAGCATCCTGAAGAACCCCTTCCCCTTCGTGGGGAACCTGGTGCGGGCGGCCAAGGCGGGGTTCATGAACTTCTCCCGCCGCTTCCTCACGCACCTCAAGGCGGGGCTCATCGACTGGCTCACGGGGTCGCTGCCGGGCATCTACATCCCCAAGGCGTTCACCCTGGGCGAGCTGGTGAAGTTCGTCTTCTCGGCGCTGGGGCTCACCTGGGCCAACGTGCGCGCCAAGCTCGTCAAGGCAGTGGGCGAGACGGCGGTCAAGGCCATGGAGACGGGCTTCGACATCGTGGTCACGCTGGTCAAGCAGGGCCCGGCGGCGGCGTGGGACAAGATCAAGGAGCAGCTGGGCAACCTGCAGGCGATGGTGATCGGCGGCATCACCGACCTGGTGGTGGACACGGTGACCAAGAAAGCCATCCCCAAGCTGATCGCCATGTTCATCCCGGGGGCGGGCTTCATCTCGGCCATCCTGTCCATCTACGACACGGTGATGGTCTTCGTGCAGAAGATCTCGAAGATCATCCAGGTGGTGACGGGCTTCATCAACTCCATCACCGCAATCGCCGCGGGGAACATCAACGCCGCGGCCACCCGGGTGGAGGGCGTGCTGGCGGGGCTCCTTTCGCTGGCCATCAACTTCCTGGCGGGCTTCGCGGGGCTGGGGCGGGTGTCGGACAAGATCATGGGCGTGATCGCCAGGGTGCGCGCGCCCATCGACAAGGCCCTGGACGCGCTGATCAACTGGATCGTGGGGATGGCGCGCAAGCTGGGCCGCTACGTGGCCCAGGCGGGCGTGCCCAGCGACCCCAACGTGCGGCTGCGGCTGGCGGCGCAGGCGTCGGTGGCGGCGGCGCGGCGGCTGACGGGGCGGGTGACGGCGCCGCTGCTGAACCCCATCCTGGCCGGCATCAAGGTGCGCTACGGGTTGACGGAGCTGCGGCCGGTGGAGCGCGGGGGCAGCTGGTGGGTGATCGCCACGATCAATCCCGTGCTGCAGCAGAACCTGGGCGTGATGGTGAACCCGGCCGACGCGGCGCAGACCAGGGGGATGCTGGACCTGTACCGAGGCATTCACTACCGCGACAAGACCTTCGACTATGACCAGCTGAGCACGCAGCAGCTGCAGGAACAGCTCGTTCGCGAGCAGGACTTTTCGGAGGCGGTGTACAGCATTCTCGGAATTACCCGCGCCCAGGCGCCCACCACCACGGCCGCGCAGCGCGCGGCGGCGGCCGACACGGTCATTCATGAGGTCCAGGGGGCCAGGAGCATCACCGGGGTGCGTCCGTGGTGGCGCGGGGCGCCGCGGCCCAACCTGTTCTACACCATGCTGCAGCGCTTTGTGAACCGCCGCACCGCGTTCCAGCAGGAGCTGCAGTCGCAGCGGGTGACCCAGCTCGCCGGGTTCACCTTCACGGACATTCCGTTCATCTCCACCACCAAGCAGCCGGCGCGCGCGGCGCAGTTCGCCAAGGGCGTGGTAGTGGCCACCAGCGCGCCCGCGACCGCGCTGCCCTCGGTCACCAACAAGGTGGTGGGCAAGGTGTTCGTGTACCTGTTCAGCGGCAGTGACCTGAGCTCGCTGGCGGCGGCCGACATCCGCTACCTTGCCGCGCAGGGCGCCATCGCCCCGCACGCCCGGTACTCCAAGGCCGACGCGGAGGTCACGTTCACCGGCGCCATTCCGTCCGCCAACCGCGTCGCCGAGATCCTGGTGCGCGAGCAGGATTCCGTGGGCGGCGTGGCCGGCCAGGCCAGGGCGATCGCACAGTCCCGCGCGGGGGCGCAGGGAGGGCTGATCCAGTGGTCGTAAGCAATCCGCTGTACCAGCGCGCCACCGAGCTGGCCGCCGGGCTGGACGAGGTGCCGCTGGGCAGGGAGCGGGTGCGCGGCGCAAGGAAATGGGCCGCATACTCCATCAACGAGACGCGCGCCTTTCTTCGCGACTACGCGCGCCTGTCGGAGCAGGGCACGTTCAGCGAAAAAGAGCTGGCGACCATGCTGGCCAACAGCATGGTGGAGACGGGGTCGTTCCTGTTCTCCGCCGGCGCACCCGCGGAGAGCTGGCGCGCATGGCTGGCACTGGCCGCCAGGGCGCTGCCGCGCGCGGGCGAGCCGGGCTATGCCATGCAGCTGGCTGCCATCGCGCGAAGCCCCGACGAGGACGCGGCCTTCCGCGACGCCGCTCCCACCGGCTTTCGTGACCAGGCGATCCAGTCCATTCTCTTCCACGCCGGCCAGCGCCAGCCCGCCGACCCTCCCGTGAACCATCCGCTCGACGACCGCTACGCGGAGCTTCGCGAGGCGGTGGCGCGCGATGACGTGCCGGCGATATCGTCCATCGTGAACCGGATCGCCCGCTTCTGGCTGGACGAGACGGGGTACGGCCCCTTTCAGCCCCACGAGGCGCCCGTCTTCGAGCCCGAAATCAACGCCGTGGTCGCCAGCCTCACCGGCCGCGGGATGAACCTGGAGCTTGCGGACGCAAAGGTTCGCAGGTTCCTGCAGGCCGGGCTGGAGTAGGCGTCTCTCCGGGGAGTGGCGGAGCAGCGAAGCAGGCCCGCTGGTTTCAGGCTGCTCCGCTGCTCCGCGCGTTTCCGGGTGCTCCGTCGCGGGAAGCGCGTGTGTGGCTTCTGCTCCCACGGCCACGGCGTAAGCACGCGGCGCTGGCCCGGTTCGCGCGGCGGGGGGTAGATTGCGCTGGCAAACGAGTTGCGAATCCGGCCCGAGCCGTTCCGATTCCTTCCCCATCCCCCGACGTGCGCGATTCCACCACCCCGCTTCCGTCCGGCGTTGCCGCCGGGCCGCACGACGCCGGTGCGCCTGCCGGTGGGCTCACGCCCATCGGCGGCATCCGCGCGATGCTGCGCATGGCGGAGCGGGCCATGGAGCGCTCCAGCGACGCGTCGCAGATCCGCGGGAACACGGCGCGGCTGCTGCCGGGAAGCCGCGAGGCGTTCGCCGCCTGGCTGGACGCCATCGCCCGCGCGCAGCGGTACGTGCACCTGGAGAACTACATCCTGCGCGACGACCGCATGGGGCGGCGCTTTCGCGAGGTGCTGTGCGAGCGCGCGCGCGAGGGGATCAGGGTGCGGCTGCTGTACGACTGGATCGGCTGCTGGGCCACGCCGCGCCGCTTCTGGAAGCCCTTTCGTGACGCCGGCGTGGAGGTGCGCGCCTTTGCCCCGCCCTCCGTGACGGACCCGCTGAACTTCATCCGCCGCGACCACCGCAAGGTGGTGGCGGTGGACGGCGAGTGGGCGTCGGTGAGCGGAATGTGTATCGGCGACGAGTGGGCGGGCGATCCGGACGCGGGGGTGCCGCCCTGGCGCGACACGGGGGTGGAGTTCCGCGGGCCGGTGGCGGCCGTCATCGACCGCGCCTTCGCCAGGACGTGGAGCGCGGCGGGAGGACGGCTGCCGCTGGACGAGATCCCCGACCCCGGCCGCGCGCGCCCGCTGGGGAACGTGGCCGTGCGCGTGGTGGAGGGCGAGCCGGGGCGCTCGCGCATCTACCGCATCTCGCAGTTCGTCTCCGTGGGCGTGGAGCACCGGCTGTGGATTACGGACCCGTACTTCGTGCTCCCCCCCGCCATGTCGGAGGCGCTGGCCAGCGCCGCGCGCGACGGGGTTGACGTGCGGGTGCTGGTGCCGGCGTACAACAACTGGCCCATCGTGGGGGGGATGTCGCGCGCGGGATACCGGCCGCTGCTGGCCGCGGGGGTGCGGCTGTTCGAGTGGGAGGGGCCCATGATCCACGCCAAGACGGCCGTGGCCGACGGCTTCTGGTCGCGCGTGGGGAGCAGCAACCTGAACCTGGCGTCGCTGCTGGGGAACTGGGAGCTGGACGTGGCCGTGACGGACCTGAGCTTCGCGCGCGAGATGGAGCAGCTGTTCGAGCGCGACCTGGAGTCGTCCGTGGAGGTCACGCTGGTCAACTCCGCGCGCGTGGCGGGGATCGGCATCCGCGAGCGGCGCGCGGTGGACCGGGTGCTGGCGCCGGACATGGAAGACACGCTCTCCCCCACGCGCACGGCCGCCCGCGAAGCGCGCCGCCGCAGCTACCGCGGCTCGCAGGTGAGCCGCTTTCTGGGCCGCCTGGCCCGCGCGGCCACGGTGCTCGCGCGCGCGCTGGTGGGACAGCGCACGGTGGGGCGCGAGGACACGGGGTGGGTGAGCGTGTGGGCGGTGATCCTGCTGGCGCTGGCCATCGTGGGCTTCCTGTGGCCGCGGGTAACGGCGTGGCCCATGGCGCTGCTGAGCCTGCTGCTGGGCATTGCCGCCATCATCCGCATCCGCGCCAACCAGCGCCCCCCCGGCGAGCCGTAGGGCCCCGCGCCTGGAACCCGTCTAATGAGGAGCCAGCCAGAAATCCGGCGCGGATGCTCGCGATTTCGCTCGATGGCGTATCCGGATCGGCCCTCCAGTCAAATCGCCGTCGAAAAGCGCTTCTGGCGCGTGCTACCAGGCCCCGCGAACGGATCTGTCACACGGAGCTACAGACAAGGCGCGTCTGTTCCTCTGTTGCTGCATGCGTCGGTGTGACAGTTCTTTTGCCGGACCTGCCACGAGCATGAGGCAAGGTTCTCCTCGCGACGCCGCCTTCCGAACCACCGAAAAAGTCGTAAACGTCTGCTCCCGGCGCGGGGGCGGGATTGGTGAAATCACCCGCACAGGTTGACTAACCCGTTGATGCGGTTTAGCTTAGGGGGCATACAGAACAAGTTTTTCCGCTCCGCCGGCCGGTCCCCACGGGCCCGGTCCGCAGTTCGACGCGCGGTTCGCGCCGCGCACTCCAGAACCATCGCAGGACACAGCATCCCGCGTTTGCCACAGGAGGTCGCATGGAATTCAGGTCCGCGTTTCCCGTCGCCGTGCTCCTTGGCGCCGTCCTCGGCGCCACGGCCGCGGGCGGCGAAAGCCGGGAGAATGCACCTGTTTCCACCGCCGTTGCCTCGAGCTTCGTGCGCGAGGCCAGCGCGGCGGTCAGCAACGCCTCGTGGGACATTCCCGTGGTGCGCAACGCCCCCGTGGAGCGCTTCATCGGCATCTTCACGGGGCGCCAGCAGGACCGCATGGCGCTGTACCTCAAGCGCAGCGGCCGGTACGAGGGGATGATCCGCGCCAAGCTGCGCGAAAAGGGAATGCCCGAGGACCTGCTGTACCTGTCGATGATCGAGTCGGGCTTCAACCCGACGGCCAAGTCGCACGCGTCTGCCGTGGGCCTGTGGCAGTTCATCGAGGGCACCGGCAAGCGCTACGGCCTGCGCGTGGATTCGTACGTCGACGAGCGCAGGCACCCGGAAAAGTCCACCGACGCCGCGCTGCGCTACCTGCAGGACCTGCACGACCAGTTCGGCTCGTGGTACCTGGCCGCCGCCGCGTACAACACCGGCGAGGGCCGCGTCGCCCGGGTGATGCGTCAGGTCACGGGCAAGGAGCAGGGGCACGACAGCGACTTCTGGCGCATCCGGGGGCGCCTGCCCAGCGAGACGCGCGAGTACGTGCCGCTGATGGTGGCCGCCGCGCTCATCGGCAAGGAGCCGCACAAGTACGGGCTGGGCGGCGTGCAGCGGTGGATGCCGCTGGAGCACGACGAGGTGCAGGTGCCCGCCGGCACGCGCCTGTCGGTGGTGGCCGAGGCCGTGGGCGTGAGCGAGAACGAGCTCAAGCGGCTGAACCCGCACCTGGTGCGGTCCATGACCCCGCCGGGGAAGAACGCGTACGCCGTGCGCGTGCCCCGCGGCCGCACGGAGCGCTACGCCGCCAACTTCGCGACCGTGCAGACGCGAGCCGCCGAGGCGGCCGCGCGGGAGCGCCGCGAGGAGCAGCGCCGCCTGGCCGCCCTGCGCCGCCACACCGTACGCCGCGGCGAGTCGCTGTGGACCATCGCGCGCCGCTACGACACCACGGTCAAGAGGGTGCAGGCGGCCAACGGCATGGGCAGCCGCAGCCGCATCCGCCCCGGCCAGCGCCTGGTGATCCCGTCCTGACGGCGGGTCACGCGGCGGAAGAAGAGAGGGCGCGGAGAACCGATCGGTTCTCCG
>DATABT010001080.1:0-2109 GCA_036259455.1 Longimicrobium sp.
GACGCGCTCGCGACCTCCCCCAGGCCCGGGGGAGGTTGAACTGAATCCGGGCGCGGCGGGACGGCGATGCTCGCAACGGGATCGAACGGGATCGGCGGGAGCGCGGGGTCGGCGAGGAGGAGCGCGGCGCCGGAATCCTCCAGCATGTACGCGATGCGCTCCGGCGGATACACCGGGTCCAGCGGCAGGTACGCGGCGCCGGTCTTGAGGATGCCGAGCAGCGCGGGGACCATCGACAGGTCCCGGTCCACGTAGACGCCGACGATGCCGCCGCGCCCCGCTCCGCGCGCCCGCAGTTCGCCCGCGATGACGTTGACCCAGGCATCCAGCTGCGCGTAGGTCAGCGAGTCGTCGCCCGCGACGATGGCGACGGCATCCGGCGTGGCGGCGGCCTGCGCCTGGATGCGCCGGTGCAGCGGCTCCGCGGGGATGGGGACGAGCGGGCCCGCGCCCCACCTGTCCAGCAGCGCGCGCCGTTCATCCGCCGTCACCACGTCCAGCGAATCGAGGGGCGCGTCGGGATCGCGGAGGGCGGCATCCAGCACCGCGCGGAAGACGCGCTCCATTCCCGCGATCGTCTCCGCGTCGAAGAGCTCCGTGGCGTACTCCAACGCGCCGCCCAGCCAGTCGCCCGCGTCGACCGTGGCGAGCTGGAGGTCGAACTTGGCGACGCCGGTGTCCACCATCTCCGCCGCGTTGTCGGGGTCGACGGGGCGCAGCGGGAGCGCGGTGGCGGCGGCCGTGGGGGCGCCGCCTTCGGTGTTGACGGAGGCGTGGTGAAAGTAGAGGACCTGAAAGAGCGGGTGGCGGCTCAGGTCGCGCGGCACGCCCAGCTCGTCCACCAGCTTTTCGAAGGGCAGGTCCTGGTGCTGGTTGGCGTCCAGCACGGCGCGCTTCGCGGCGGCGACGGCGTCGCGGAAGGTGGCATCCGCCGGCAGCCGCAGCCGCAGCGCCGCGGAATTGACGAACATGCCGACGATGGGCTCCAGCTCCGGCCGCGACCGGCTTCCCAGCAACGTGCCGACCACCAGGTCGTCCTGGCCGGAGTAGCGGCGCAGCGTTTCCGCGAACGCGGCCAGGAGCACCATGTTCAGCGTGGCCGCCTGCTGCCGGCACGCCTCGCGGACGCGCCGCGTGAGCTCCGCGTCCAGCCGGAACGAGTGCGTGCGTCCCTCGTTGCTGGCGACGGCCGGGCGCGGCCGGTCCAGCGGCAGTTCCAGCGCGGGCGCGTCCGCCAGCAGGGCGCGCCAGTACTCCACCTGCTTCGCCAGGTTCTCGCCCTGCAGGTGATTGCGCTGCCACGCGGCGTAGTCGGCGTAGCGCAGCGGCAGATCCGGCAGCGAGGGCGTCTGCCCGGCGTGGAAGGCATCGTAGAGCGCCAGCAGGTCGCGCATCAGCAGGGGGAACGACCAGCCGTCCGTGGCGATGTGGTGCGTGGTGACCACCATCGCGCAGTCCGCATCCGACACGCACAGCAGGGTCACCCGCATCATCGGCCCGCGCTCCAGGTCGAAGAGGCGCGCGCCCTCCTCGCCCACGAGCCGGTGCACGCCGCGCGCGAACGGCTCGCCCACGCGGTGGCGGACATCCATCACCTCGACGCCGACGGGCGCGGCGGGCTGGACGACCTGCCGCAGCTGCCCGTCATCCCCCATCCGGTACGTGGTGCGCAGCGCCTGGTGGCGGCGGACGACCTCGGTGAGCGCGCGCTCCAGCGCCGACACGTCCACGTCCGCGGGGACCAGGAAGGCCGCGGGGACGTTGTACATGGGGCTCTCCGGCGCGAACCGGCTCAGGAACCACATGCGCTCCTGCGCGAACGACGCGGGGAACTCCGGCCCGGGGCCGGCGCAGCGGGTGACGCCCTCGGGCTTCGCCGCGGCCGCGGGGGTGGCGCCGCGCAGGCGCGCCTCCAGCAGGGCGCGCTTGGTGTCGGAGAGGGCGGCGCGCCGGGCGCCGGTGTCCTGCATGGTCATCGACAAAACGGGTGCGGGATGCGGCTCAGCGCGTGACGTCCACGTGCACGTAGTCGGGGAAGGGCTGAATCGTCCCCAGGTCGTGCTCGACGATCACCAGATCTCCCTGCTTCTCCACCTCGCGAAAGCCGCC
>DATABT010001081.1:0-4709 GCA_036259455.1 Longimicrobium sp.
GCCGCGCCATGGGAATCCTGCACGGGCTGAGTTCGGTGCAGGCGCCTCCTTCGAAATGACAGTTCGGCGTCGGGTCTGTTTACCTGCAACAAAATCGACGAAGAACCCTTTTTCTACCTCGATGGACAGAATTCGGCCGAATTTCCGTGGAGATCAAAGATCAATAACTCGATAACGTTCCTATGGAGCCTCGGAGCCGGCACGAGCAAACTCCGTTTACCCCGTTGACTCCGTTGACTCCGTTGACTCCGTGTGAGGCCAGACCTTGATCGTGTCCCAGAGAGAAAGCAAGCCGCCGCGCCCGGATGGACGCGGCGGCTCGTGTTCAGCGGATCAGGAATCAGCCGATGTTGGGGTTGTTGAAGCGCTCCACGTTGGGGAGCGGCAGGCACTTGGTGTTGCCGTACGTGCCGCCCTTGCTGAACGCCGTGCCCGCCGCCGGCGTCAGCGCGAGGTTGAAGCGGTTGGCGTCGTACAGATGGTGGCCCTCGAGGAACAGCTCGCGGCGCCGCTCGTCGATCAGCAGCGCCAGCACCTCGGCCTGGCTGGTGCCGCCGGTGTACGCGGTGATGCTCTGCGTGGCGCGCAGCGCGTTGATGATGTCCACCGCGTCGCCGGGCGAGCCGGAGCGCAGCGCCACCTCGGCCCGGATGAGCTGCGCCTCGTCCCAGCTGGCGATGGGAATGCCCGCCGCCAAGCTGGTGTACTTGTTCTGCAGCCAGATGCGCGTGCCGTCCGTGGCCGTGCGCCCCGCGTCCGTCACCACCACGCGCGGGTCGGGCGCGCCGTTCACCGTCAGGTCGCGGTAGCGCGGGCCCACCGCCACCGACTGCCCCTGGCCGTTCTCCTGGAACACCCGGTTCACCCGCCGGTCGTCGCCCGGGCCGGCGGCCGTGGCCAGCCGCACGAAGCCGGAAGGCACCAGCGCCGCGTCCGCGGCCGCCAGCGCCAGCTTGGACGGCGTGGCGGCGGACTGGTTGAGCCGCGCCCGCGCCCGGCCCACGCGCGCCATGTTCAGCAGGCTCACGTCTTCCGCCGTGGTGCCCGCCGCCGCGGCCGCCGTGATGGCCGTGGTGAACCGGTCCTCCGCCAGCGCGAACAGCTGCTGGGGCGTGAGCTCCGGCCCGCCGTCCACCGCGGCGGAGCAGAAGCCCTCGCCCAGCAGCAGATAGCTGTATCCCGCGTACGCGGCCGCCGTGGCGATGAGCCGCTGGCGGTTCATTCCCGGCAACTGCGCGTCGGACCACCCCTGCAGCCGGGTGAGCGCGCCGTCCGCCGTGAAGCGCGCCGTGGACAGCGGCGTGTAGACCCCGATGGCCTGGCAGCTGAAGGTGGCGTAGCGGGAGTCGCCGGGCTGCACCTCACGGCGGTCGTACGGCCAGCGGTCCGCCGTCTGGGTGGCGTCGATGAACTCCTCGCCGATCAGCCCGCTCATCACCACGTACGCCCCGAAGGCGCACTCGAAGTCCGCCACGGCGCCGTTCACCATCAGCTGCGCCTTGAGCGGGTCGTCAATGACCTCGGCCGGCACGGTGGTGGGCTTGTCCACGCTCAGCAGGTCGTCCAGCGCGTCGCAGGCGCCCAGCCCCAGCGCGGCGGCCAGCACGGCCGCCAGCACCCCGGGGTGAAGCGCGCGGTGTCGCGTCGATCGAATCATCGCTCCCCCCTTTCTCAGAAGCTCAGGTTGATGGTGGTGACGAACTGCGCCAGCTGCGGCGTCACGTTCTGCTCCCACTGCGCGCTGCCGCCGCCGCGGCTGCCGCCCAGGAACGACGCCTCCGGCTCCATTCCCGGATAGTCCGTCCAGGTGTAGAGGTTGCGCCCCGCCACGCTGATGCTGGCCCGCGACGCGCCGAAGCGGTCCGCCCAGCGGTCCGGCAGCGTGTAGGTGGCGGAGAGCTCGCGCAGCCGGGTAAAGCTGGCGTCGCGGATGAGGCCGTTCACGAAGGTGCCGCCGCGCTGCGTCTGCGCCAGCCACGCCGGGTCGTCCACGTACTGCGCGGGATACCAGTTCTCGTGGCAGCGCAGGAAAAGGATGCACCGCACGCGCAGGTTGCCGTCCAGCTTGTGGTATCCCTGCTTGAAGTCCAGCATCCCCGCCAGCCGCACCCGGTTCCACAGGGTGAGCGCGGGCATGAAGGCGCCTTCGCGCGACGGCGTGGGCCGCCCCAGGAACAGCTGCGGCGCGTTGAGGCACGCCACCGTGCCGCCATTGCCGTTGTCGCACATCTCCGAGCCGGAGATCAGCTTGCCGTTGGCGTCGAACTGCGCGCCCACGATCCGCTTCTCCCACCACGCGCCCACGGGATGGCCCTCCACGTGGCGCAGGAAGGTGCCGGCCTGCACCGTGTCGAGCCCGGCGATGCCCAGGTCCACCAGTTCGTTGTGGTTGGTGGCCAGGTTCAGCGTGAGCTCCAGCTCCACGTTCTCGCGGCGGATGGCCGTACCGCGCAGCAGCATTTCGAAGCCCGTGTTGCGGATCTCGCCCGCGTTGAAGAACTGGCGCCCCGGGTAGCCCAGCGAGGGCGCGATCTCGCGCTGCAGGATGGCGTCCTCGGTGAGCTTGTTGTAGTAGGTGAACTCGAGGCCCAGCCGCTCGTCCATGAAGCTGGCGTCGAAGCCCATCTCCACTTCCTTCCCCCGCTCCGGCCCCAGCTGGGGGTTGCCCACGTTGTCCGGGGTGATGGTGGAGATGTTCCCCGGTCCGGGGACCACGCGGTAGCTGGGAATGGAGGTGGCGAACAGCGGCTGCTGCCCCGTCTCTCCGTATGCCGCGCGCAGCTTGAGGCCGCTCACCCACGGCAGGTTGAAGAAGGGCTCGTCGCTCACCACCCAGCTGGCGCTGACCTTGGGATAGTAGACCAGGTCAAAGTCCTCGCCGAAGTTGCTGTTGTCGTCGGCGCGCAGGCCGGCCGTCAGGAAGACGCGGTCGTTCAGCCCCACCTGCTGCTGCACGTACGCGCCCACCGTCACGTCCTCGATGTAGTTGCTGGACCCGCTGCGCACGGCCGCGGCGCTCACCGCCCGCAGCCCGCGCACGGGAAAGTCGGACCCCGAGGCGCTCTCGATGTCCAGAAAGCGGCGGTACACCTGTGCGCCCACCGACGTCTGCGACGACAGGTTGTCGCGCGGCGTGAACGAGGCGGAGGCGCTGTAGTCCACCGAGGTGTAGTTGATGACGCGGTTGGTCTGGTCGCGGTAGCCGCGGATTTCGCCCGGGGTGAAGAAGACGGTGAAGGCCGGGTCGTCCATCCGCTCCACCAGCTCCACGTTCTGCTCGCGCGTCACGTCCACGCCCAGCGCCAGCCGCTGCGCCAGCCACCCCGTGGGCCGGTGGTTCAGCTCCACCGAGCCCGTGAAGCGGTTCACGTCCTGCCAGTCCTCGTACGCGTAGCGGTACCCCTCCGGCGTGGCGCTGTGAAAGCCGCGGCGGGGAAGCGGAACGCCAGCCGTGTCGCGCAGGTTGAACGGATTGGCGAAGAACGTGGTCCACGCGGTGCCGCCGCCGCCCGCCTCCAGCGGCAGGGAGATGTAGCTGTTCACGTAGCCGGCGCTGGCCCGCACGTCCATGTCGCTGCGCGGCTCAGCCGTGACGTTGACGCGGGCGTTCCACCGGCGCAGCTGGTTGTTGGCCTCCACGCCCTCGTCGCGGTCCATCCCGCCGGAGACGTAGTAGCGCACCGTGGGCGTGCCGCCGTTCAGTGCCACGTTGTAGGACTGGATGTGCCCCGTCTGCCAGATGTCGCGCCCCGCGGCCGACTCCAGCTCCACGATGTCGATCGACACCGTGTCACCGGTCATCTGGTCGATCCCCCAGTTCGTCCACACGCGCCCCTCGGGATTGGCGAACCAGATCGCGCCCTGCCGCACGCTCACGTCCCACCGCGTGCCGCCCGCCGAGCCGCGCTTGGTGATGATCTGGATCACCCCGTTGGACGCTTCCGTGCCGTACAGCGTGGCCGCCGCCGGCCCGCGGATGACCTCGATGCTCTCGATGTCCTCGGGGTTGATGTCGTTGAAGCGGGAGATGCTGTTGCTGCCGAAGCCCTGGTTGATGGGCCCCGTGGCCGCGTCGTTGATCACCCGCACCCCGTCCACATACACCAGCGGCTCCTGCGGCAGCGAAAGGCTGCTCACGCCGCGCACGCGAATGCGCGACCCGCCGCCCACGTTCCCCGTGGCGGGGATGATGACCACGCCGGGGACGCGCGCGTTCAGCACGTCGGACAGGCTGTTGACCGGCGCCTCGCGCACCGTCTCCGCCACGTCCAGCCGGGTGACGGCGTTGCCCAGCGTGCGCTTTTCGCTGCCGCCGGGCGTGCCGGTGACCACCACCGCGTCCAGCGAGAGCGCCGACTCGGTCAGGGGGATGCGGATCCCCGTCTGCCCCACCGTCACCTGGCGGGTCACCCGGCTGAAGCCCAGGCGGTCCACCTGCAGCGTGACCGTGGTCCCCTGCACGCCGGTGATGCGAAAGCGGCCCTCGGGGTCCGTCACCGCGCTGCGGGTCTGCCCCTGCACCGTCACCTGCGCGCCCGCCACGCCGCGCTGGGTCTGGGTCTCCACCACCACGCCGGAAAGCTCGCCCTGCTGGGCCGCGGCGGGCGGCGCCCACGCGGCCAGCGCGGCGGCCGCCACGAGGGCGGCGCGGAGCCATGCGAGGGGAGCGGCACCCCGCCGGGGGGGACCCGAACGAGTTGGATGGTGCA
>DATABT010001082.1:0-8609 GCA_036259455.1 Longimicrobium sp.
CCCCCGGATGCGCCGCACAGACTCGGGGCGAGGACCGGGCCGGGAACCGATCACCTGCACGGGTGAGTAGATTTCTCAGTCGGCGCCATGGGACTCCTGCACGGGCTGAGTCCAGAGCGGGCGCCTCCTTCGAAATGACAGATCGGCGTTGCCCTGCCTACCTGCAACGAAATCGACGAAGAACCAGATTTCATCCCAGGTCCGGCAAATGATCGTCACAAAGAGGAACAGAGTTGACGCGCCTTCTCTGTTCCTCTGTCGCTCTTGTGACACCACTGTTTCCGCGGACCTGGTATCAGCCTTCGTACAGAACGATGGGGCGGCCGAACCGCTGCAGCAGGTGGATTTCCGCCTCCGTTGCCGGATTGGGCAACGATCCGCGGCGGCGCGCGTACACAGCGACCTCGCAGCGCTCCAGCACCGGCCCGAACTTGTTCAGCCACGCCGGATCGAGAACGCCGCTCCACAGGTGGCGGGGCTCGGGAAGAGACACGGCGGGACGCTGGCCGCGCAGCAGCAGCCCGTTGGACGCTTCGATCCTCAGGTCATCGTCTTCGGCGTTGGCGATGATGGGGATGGGCAGGGTGCTGGTGACCCCCTCGAGCACGCTCGTTCTTCGAAGCAGCGCGTCCGTGTCCTGGATCACGGCCGTCGAGCGGGGGCGGCGGCCGGGGCTGTCCGGCTGGGCGTTCGCCTCCACGCGCCGCGGATCGTCCGGCCGTCCCACCATGGTGTCGCCGTGCACCGGGCACAGGGGCTTGCGGCCGGGCGCCGCCAGCCCGAAGCGGTTGCACCGCGTGCACCACCAGGTTTCCATCTTCGGCAGATCGCCACCTTTCCATTCCACCAGGCGCATGATTCCCTCCCTGTGCAACGGGTCCCTCCAGACGCCCGGGGCACGACGCACCGGGCGAGCTACTCCGCGTCGGGAAGATTGTCGGGCGCGGCGTCCTCGATCCACACGGACTTGATGTTCACGAACTCGTGGATGCCGAACGTGCCCAGCTCGCGGCCGTAGCCGGACTGCTTCACCCCTCCGAAGGGAAGGCGCGGATCGCTGGCCACCATGGCGTTCACGTACGTCATCCCCGCCTCGATTTCCGTAACGAAGCGGCGGCGCTCCTCCTCGTCGCGCGTCCACACGCTGCTCCCCAGGCCGAACGGTGAGTCGTTCGCCAGCGTGATCGCCTCGTCGATGCTCGCCACGCGAAAGAGCGACGCCACGGGGCCGAACACCTCTTCGCGGTACGCGGGCGCGTCTTCCGGGATGCCGGCCAGGACGGTGGGGGGATAGAAGAACCCCGGCCCGTCCATCGGCGTGCCGCCCGTGAGCACGCGCGCGCCGGCGTGGACCGAGACGCGCACCTGCTCGTCCACCTCGTCGCGGATGGCGGCGGTGGCCAGCGGGCCCACGTCCGTGCCGTCCGCCATGGGATCGCCCACCCGGAGCGCTTCCATCGCCGCCACGAAGCGCCGCTCGAACTCCTCCGCCGCGTCCCGGTGCACGATGAAGCGCTTGGCGGCGATGCAGCTCTGCCCGTTGTTGATGCAGCGCGCCTTGGCGGCCGTCCTGGCCGCCGCGTCCAGGTCCGCGCTGGGCATCACGATGAACGGATCGCTGCCGCCCAGCTCCAGCACCGTCTTCTTGAGGTTGCGCCCCGCGCGCTCCGCCACGCTCTGCCCCGCGGGCGTGCTGCCCGTGAGCGTCGCCGCGGCCACGCGGTCGTCGTCCAGGATCCCCGCGACGGCGTCGCTCCCCACCAGCAGCGTCTGGAACACGCCCTCTTCGAAGCCGGCGCGGCGCAGCACGTCTTCGATGGCCAGCGCGCACTGGGGCACGTTGGACGCGTGCTTCAGGAGCCCCACGTTCCCCGCCATCAGCCCCGGCGCCACGAAGCGGAAGACCTGCCAGAACGGAAAGTTCCACGGCATGACGGCCAGCACCGCGCCGAGGGGAAGAAAGTGCACCTCGCCACGCGCCGTGCCGCCCACGTCCACCTTCTGCGGCGCCAGCATCCCCGCCGCGTGCTCCGCGTAGTGGCGGCACACCCACGCGCACTTCTCCGCCTCCGCGCGCGCCGCGCCCAGCGTCTTTCCCATCTCCGTGGTCATCAGCCGCGCCAGTGCGTCCTTCTCCGCCTCCAGGATCTGGCCCGCGCGCGCCATCTTCCGCGCCCGGTCGTCCAGCGAGGTGCGGCGGTGCCGCTCGAATGCGTCCACGGCGCGCTGCAGCTTCTCATCCACCTCCGCCGCCGTGTGCGCGTCGAAGGTGCGGAGCGTCTCCCCGGTTGCCGGGTTGATGGTGGCGATGGGCATCAGGTCCTCGGTTGCGTGCGTACGCGGGCAGGGGCCGTCGGGCGGTGCGGTTTTCGATCCGAGCAAGAATGAGGCACCGAACAGTGTTCGGAACAGCGGTGGCTCCCGTCCACCACGCGCATTCGCGCGTGCGGGTTGAAGGGGTCCGGTGCCGTTCTCCCTTCCCCGCGCAGGTTGCGGGGGAGGGCCGGGGAGGGGGTCCGCGCGCAGCGCGACGCCGTAAAAACCGATCCACCCGCCAGCGTCCGGAGTCAAACGAACGGGCCGCCGCTCGCGCGACGGCCCCGCCGTTCATCCACCGACCCCGCTGCTGCGACCGGCTTCAGCTCACGAGTTGGCCACGGCGGCGGCCTGGGCCTGGGTGGCCACCTCGCGCAGCTGGTGCACGGCCAGGGCGTAGGCCGCCAGCGGGCAGTCGCCGCCGCGCAGCTCGCCCAGCAGCTCGCGGTAGGCGCGCACCTGGCGCGGGTGCTCCCGCTCCACCTGGTCCAGCGCGCGCCTCCCCTCGCCGCCGTTGCGCGCGAGCACGGCTTCCACCAGCGCGCGCTGCGCCCGCTGCACGTCTTCGCCCAGCGCCTGGGCAAAGCGCCGCTCCCACGGGTCGCGCCCGGCCGCCGTGCGCACCGCCTCGCGCAGGTGCGCCGTGCCGAACCGCTCGCTCACCGCGTAGAACGCCTTGGCCGTCTTCACCTCGTCCGTCCCCGCCCGGCGCGCGACCTCCACGATCTCCAGCAGCTGCGGCAGGAACTTCAGGGTGATGAGCCGCTCGCCCAGCGTGCGCTCCACCCCCAGGTCCTGCAGCTCGCCCAGGCGCGCCAGGAAGAGGGCCCGGTCCTCGCCGCTCACCACCCTGGCAAAGCTGCCGCGCAGCACCCCCAGCCCCTTGCGCGCGTCCTCGATCAGCGCGTCGGTGGCGCCGTCGCCCGGGGTGTTGGCCAGGATCCACGCGGTGGTGCTCTCCAGCACCCGCGCAAGGCCGGCCAGCCAGCGGTACAGCGTCTCCGACGGGTACTTGCCCTCCAGCGCCGCCACGTCCGCGCGAATCTCCGGCGCGCCGCTGATGCGGCTGGCCACCAGCCACGCCCGCACGATCTCGGGAACGGCCTGCCCCGTGTCGCGCGCGGTGCGGTGGAGAAAGCTGCTCCCCATCAGGTCCACCAGATCGTTCACCAGCTGCGTGGTGACGATCTCGCGGCGCAGACGGTGGGCGCGCAGCCGCTCCGGCCCGGCCGCCTCCACCGCCTGGGGGGGAAAGTAGTTCACCAGGTACGACTCCGTGGCCGGGTCGTCCGGCACCCTGCTCTCCAGCAGCTGCGCCTTGGCGAACATCTTGGCGTGCGCCAGCAGCACGCACAGGGTGGGGCGCGAGAGCCCCTTGCCCTCCGTGCGCCGGTCCGCCAGCGCCGCGGCCGTGGGGATCCCCTCGTTCTCGCGGTCGATCAGGCGGTCGCGCTCCAGCGCCGCGATGAGCGCCGTAAAGTCGTCCAGCGCGTCCGCGGAGCGGCGCTCGTCCAGCGAGACGGCCAGCGACTGGCTCACGTTGTCGTGCAGCACCAGCCGGCTCACCTCGTCCGTCATCTCCCGCAGCAGGTCGTTGCGCCCCTCCGGCGTCAGGTCGCCGTCCCGCACCACGGGGTTCAGCAGGATCTTGAGGTTCACCTCGTGGTCGCTCATGTCCACGCCGGCGCTGTTGTCCAGCGCGTCGGTGTTGATGCGCCCGCCGTTCAGGTGAAACTGGATGCGCGCCCGCTGCGTGAGCCCCAGGTTGCCGCCCTCGCCGATCACCCTGCAGCGCAGGTCCTCCGCGTTCACGCGCACCAGGTCGTTGGGGGGATCGCCCACCTCGGCGTGCGTCTCCTCCGCGTCCTTCACGTAGGTGCCGATGCCGCCGTTCCACAGCAGCTCCACGGGCGCCGTGATCACCGCGCGGATCAGCGACTCGCCGTCCAGCACCGTCACGTCGTCGGCCAGCCCCAGCGCGGCGCGGGCCTGCGGCGTGAGCTCCACCTCTTTCGATCCACGCGGGACGAGGATCGACCCCGCCGACATCTTCGACCGGTCGTAGTCGTCCCACGAGCTGCGGGGGAGGTTGAACAGCCGCTGCCGCTCCTGGAACGAGGTCGCCGGATCGGGATCGGGGTCGATGAAGATGTGGCGATGGTCGAAGGCAGCGATCAGCCGGATCTGCGTCGACAGCAGCATGCCGTTGCCGAACACGTCGCCGCTCATGTCGCCGATGCCGGCCACGGTGAACGGCTCCTTCTGGATGTCCTTCCCCATCTCCCGGAAGTGCCGTTTGACGCACTCCCACCCGCCGCGCGCGGTGATCCCTTCCTTCTTGTGGTCGTAGCCGTTGGATCCACCGGAGGCGAAGGCGTCGTCCAGCCAGAAGCCGTACTCCGCCGCCACGCCGTTGGCCACGTCGGACAGGTGCGCCGTCCCCTTGTCGGCCGCGACGACCAGGTACGGATCGTCGCCGTCGTGCCGCACCACGCCCGGCGGCGGCACCACCCTGCCGTTCACCAGGTTGTCGGTGATGTCCAGCATCCCGCGCATGAGGGTGCGGTACTGCTCCGCGGCCTCGGCGCCCATCTGGTCGCGGTCGGCAAAGCGGCGGCGGGTGATGAAGCCGCCCTTGCTGCCGTTGGGGACGATCACCGCGTTCTTCACCATCTGCGTGGTGACGAGGCCCAGGACCTCCGTGCGGAAGTCGTCCGGCCGATCCGACCAGCGGATGCCGCCGCGGCTGACGGGGGCGCCGCGCAGGTGCACGCCCTCCATGCGCGACGAGTGGACGAAGATCTCGTACAGCAGCCGCGTCTTCTTCAGCTCGTCCACGTCCGCCGAGCGCACCTTGATGGAGATGTACGGCACCCCGCCGCTGCGCGCCGTGGGATCGGCCCCGCCGTGGCGGAAGTAGTTGGTGCGGACGGTGCCCTCCATCAGCGCCAGGATGCGCCGCAGCGCGCGGTCGTCCGCCAGCGAGGTCACCTCCTCGATGGCCGCCGCCAGCTCGCCGCGCACCCGCGCCTCCTTCTCCCGGGAGGCTTCTGGTCCGAAGCGGGCGTGGAAGAGCGCGATGAGCCCCCGCGTCACCGCGGGATACGCCGCCAGCGCGCGAGCGACGGCGATGCGGCTGGGGATGGCGCCCACCTGGAAGGCGTACTCCGAGTACGCGCGCAGCAGGTCCGCCTCGCGCCAGCGCAGCCCGGCCACCAGCGTGAGCCCGTTGAACGGGTCCTCCACCGCGTCGCCCGCGCGCACGGCCAGCAGCTGCTCCGCCAGCAGCGGCGCCACGTTCACGGGGATGGGCGTTCCTTCGCGCGTCTGCACGGCAAAGGAGTAGATCATGAACCCCGGCCCGGCGCTGCGCACGTTGAAGGTGTCCACCTCCAGCACCCGCACCCGCGCGTCTTCCAGGATGGGCATGAAGTCGGAGAGCACCAGCCGCTCGCCGCGCAGGTACAGCTTCAGGAGCGAGCTTCCCTGCGGCGCCGTCTCGCCCTCCAGCGGCTGCCGCAGCTGCAGGGTGACGGGAAGGTTGCGGCGCTCCAGCGACTCCATGTGCAGCACGTCGTGCACGGCGGCGGCGGGCGACACGGCGGCGCGGTACTCGGGACTGAACGCGGGGCCGTAGGCACGCGCCAGCCGGTACGCCTCGGCCTCGTCGTCCATGAAGGCGCGCATGGCGTCTTCGAGCCGGTCCTCCCACGTGCGCACCAGTCCCGCCACCTCGCGCTCCAGATTGCGCGCGTCGGGCATCTGCGCGCCGGGCGGGATGGAGAGGTAGTAGTGCAGGCGCGCCCGGTCGCCGGCGGCCATGGCCATCATCTGGTACAGCAGAGCGCCTCCGGTGCGCCCGGACAGCCAGTCGCCCACGGCGTGGCGCACCTCGGCGCTGTAGCGGCCGCGCGGAAGGATCACCATCACCGCGGCGCGGGAGCGGGGGGTGTCCTCGCGCACCACCACGCGCACGTCACCGGTAAAGAGCGCATCCAGCGCCGCCTGCACCTCCACCCCCAGCTGCTCCACGGAGGCTTCGAACAGCTCCTCCTTGGGCATGGTGTTGAGGATGGTGACGATCTCCTTGTAGTCGTGGCCGCCCTCGCGGGCGCCCGAACGCTCCAGCACGCGCCGCAGCTTGCCGCGCAGGATGGGGATCTCGTCGGCGCCCGAGGCGTACGCCTGGGAGGTGAACAGCCCCAGAAAGCGCCGCTCGCCGCGCACGCGCCCCTGGTCGTCGAGCACCTTGATGCCCACGTAGTCCATGCGGGCGCGGCGGTGCACGGTGGCTTCGGCGTTGGTCTTGGACACCATCAGCACCGGCCCGCCCAGCACCCGCTCGCGCAGGTCGGGGTGCATGGAATCCAGGGGCACGGGGGTGAGGTACGCCGAGCCCGAAATGTCACGCAGAATGCCCAGCGCGGAATCGGCATCCACCGCCACCCGCGCGTCGGCGCCCTCGCCCTGGATGTGGTATTCGCGAAAGCCCAGAAAGACGAAGTTCTCGTCGCCCAGCCAGCGAAGAAAGCCGGCCTCTTCGCGAAACTCCTCCGCGCGCTCCGGAAAGCGCTCCGCGTACTCCTCCAGGCGCCGCGCCTCGCCGCGCAGCCGCTCCAGCATGGCGCCGAAGTCGCCGGTGGCGTCCATCACGTCGGCCAGGCTCCCGCACAGCCCGTCGCGCACCTGCTGGCGGCGCACGGGGTCGTTCACGCGCGAAACCTCGGCGTGGGTCAGCGCCTCAAGCGTCCCCTCCTCGCCCCCGATCTCCACGATCTCCCCCGCGGCGTCGCGGCGAATGCGCAGCACGGGGTACACGTACTGATGGATGGGCAGGTCCTGCCCGGCCAGGTACTCGCGGATCGTATCCACGATGAAGGGGCGGTCGCCCACCTCCGCGCGCATCACGGTGACGGGGGCGCTCCACCCCTCTTCCTCGGGATTGACGATCTCGACGTTCACCTGGTCCGGCCGGGCGCGGCGCAGGAACTCCCACGCGCCCAGCGTCATGGCGGCCAGCTGGCCGGTGTCGCGCTCGTCCAGCAGGTGGCGCGGCGACTTGGCAAAAAAGGCGCGGGCGAACTGGCAGAGCAGGGGCGTGTCGGGGCGCCCCAGGCCCGTGAGGTGCGCGCAAAGCTCGTCCACCGTGACGGCGTGGGCGGGCGGAGTCAGCGTCGTGCTCATGCAGCTGCGTTGATGCTCGTGTAGGCCGGGTTTCGCGCCGGGCTGTCCGGCGGGGGCTGCAATGTAACCGGCGGGGCGGATTTTGGCACGCCACCGAGCAAGCCCTGCCACGGCAACGGCAAACCCCATTCAAGCAGAGCAGCAGAGGGGCAGAGAAGCAGAGGACCTCCAGTCACTCCTCTTGCTTCCCCGTGTCTCTGCTGCCCTGCGTGAGTGCCGTCGAGGGAGCCTGACGCCGAAAGAACCCTCCCCCGCGCTCGCGAGAAAGGGTTCCGCATCATCTTCCCTGCAACCTGTCCCCTCAGATCTTCCAGTTCACCCCGAACACGGGCACCAGCGGCACCGAGGGCACGGACTGCACCCCGCCCTCGCCGCTTCCCGTCTCCGAGTAGCGGTAGAAGAAGCCGTCGCGCTGGTCCAGCGCGTTGATCACGCGCAGGTACGGCGTCACCTCCGTAGGCCGGCCGCCCACCCGGGGCGTCCAGGTGCGCGAGATCTCCGCGTCCAGGCGCAGAAAGGCGTCGGAGTAGGTGGAGAGCGGCGCGTCGGTGTCCAGGTCCACGTTGCTGTTGGCCTGCGACGGGGGAATGGAGCCCGTGCCCAGCGCCCCGTCCGCGATGTTGCTGAAGTCGCGCGAGGAGACGGGCGACCCGTAGGCGATGCGCAGCCCCACCACGCTGCGCTTCCACGCCACGCCGCGCACCCCCGCGCTCACCGTCTGCCGCCCCACGAAGTCGCCGGAGCGGCCCGTCTCGTCCTGCGACGTCCACGCCCAGTTCAGCGAGTAGCCGAACCACCCCGTCAGCGCCCCCGCCGTCCGCCGCACCCACACGTCCACGCCGGACGTGTGCGCCGTGGACGACATCGTGTCCGCCGCCCGCGGCGAGGGAAGGCCGTGGTACCGCTTGTAGAACCCCTCCAGCCCCAGCCGCACCCCGCCGCCCATCTCCTGGTCCAGCCCCAGCGACAGGTGCGTGGCGCCGGCGACCGAAAGGTAGGCCGGGAGCCGTGCCGAGTCGGCGAAGTTGATGAGCGTGGCGCCGCGCCGCAGCGGCCGGGGCACGCGCACGTACTGGTGGTAGCGCCCGCCCGCCAGCGTGAGCGTGGCG
>DATABT010001083.1:0-3864 GCA_036259455.1 Longimicrobium sp.
GCGCGCGGACCCCCTCCCCGATCCTCCCCCACAAGCTGCGTGGGGGAGGGAGCATTCTGTCGCGCGCCGCAAGGGCTGTCGAGCGCGTCACCTCTCCCCCGCGGCGCTGCGCGGGAGAGGGCCGCCGGCGCATCGGGGAACCACGAACGCGCGGGGCCGCGGGACCCGACTGGATCCCGCGGCCCCGGTGGTGCCGCGGCCGGTGTCGAACCGGCTGTTGGTGATGATCGCGAGTCGGATGCATGACGTGGCGTCCGCCTCCGGAGCGAATGGGATCGCGCAGCGTCCGCCGTCGCGGACTGGGTTCCGCCGGCCTCGTGTCGTTGAAGCCCCGTTCCGCGAGCGCCAGCGAGTGGAGACGGGGCTTGTGGCCGTTCGAGCCGCGGCTTCAGCCGCCCACGAGGCTCGAGCGCCGCCCTACGCCAGGACGGCCGACCGGACCGACTGCGTCTGGGCGAGCTCCGCGGCCTCCACGGCGGGCTCGAAGGCCTCGCGCACCTCGGCGCTCCCCTGCCCGGCGATGCGCAGGAACTGCTCGGCCAGGTCCACGGCCGCCTCCCTGGACGGAACCTGCACCAGCGCGAAGCCGGCGACCAGCTCCTTGGCCTCGGCGAAGGGGCCGTCCATCACCACGCGCTTGCCGCCGTTCATCCGCACACGCGCGCCCTTTTCGCTCGGCTTGAGGCCTTCATAGCCGAGCAGTACGCCATTGCCGGAAAGCTCGTCGATGAAGGTGCCCATCTCCGCCAGGTCCAGGCAGGGCGGCACATCGACTTCGCTGTGCCCGTCGTTGCGGAACATGATCATGAAGCGCATGGTCGGGGGCCCTCCTGGGCTCGGGTTCGGCGCCGGCGCGCGGACGGGCTCGGCCGCGATCGCATTCACTCTGTATACTGCGGCGCCGAACACCATACCGCAAGGTTCCCGAAGGCCCCCCGGCGCCTGAGAGCGCGCCACCCCCTCCCGTAGACTGCGCGGGAGGGGGGATACACATCGAGCCGCCCCCGTTCCGTGGTGGATGGGCCGGAGTGCGGGCGGGTTTCAGTTCGCCGCGACGGCCAGTGCCTCGTCGGCCACGCAGCCGCCGACGTCGCCCTGCTCGTACAGCTGGCGCACCTCGCACTCGCCCTCGCCCACCACGGACAGGAAGCGCTTCGTCAGCTCGATCGCGTGCTCCTTCGAGTCCGCGTTCAGCAGCGCGAACCCGCCCACGACTTCCTTGGCCTCGGTGAAGGGGCCGTCCGTCACCGTCACGTTGGCGCCGTCGCGGCGCGCGCGAAAGCCCAGCGAGCTGGGAAGGCAGCCTTCGGTGGCGATCAGCGTTCCGCTCGCCGTGAACTCCTCGATCAGCGCGCCCATCGCGGCCATCTCCTCGGGGGTCGGGGGCGTGTTGCGCTCGGCGTGCTTGAAGATCGACAGGTATCGCATGGAATCGTCTCCGTCTGGTCTGGATGATGAGCGCCGGGCGCCGGGCGGTCGTGCCCGGCGGTCCCGGATCTCGGAAAAGATGCGGATCAGCTCTGCGCTGCGATCTGCTCGCGCAGGCGGTGCTCGGCGGCGCGCAGCTCGCCGCTGGGGTCGCTGGGGGCGAACTCCTCGGTTTCGAACACGCGGCGGATCTCCACCTCGCCGTCCCGGAAGGGGATGCGCTTGGCCCACTCCACCGCCTCTTCCGGCGACCGCACCTGGATGAGCCAGAAGCCCGCGATCAGCTCCTTGGACTCGGTGAACGGCCCGTCGACCACGGTGCGGCTGGATCCGTCGAAGCGAATGCGGTACCCGTCGCGGCGGCTGGGGTGCAGCCCTTCGCCGGCCAGCATTACGCCGGCCTTGACCAGCTCCTCGTTGAACCTGCCCATCTCGGCGAGATCCGCTTCGCTGGGCATGGCGCCCGCCTCGGACTCGTCGTTCGTCTTGACCAGGATCATGAACCGCATCGTCGTTTCTCCGCTTTCCGGGGTTTGAGAGCCGGCCGACCGGGTGTCGTTCCCTTGCTCTACCATCACGACGAACGGGGCGCGCCGAAATCGACAGGGTCGCCCAGAATCATTTTCGATGGACGTGGAGGGCAACCCTCACAATGCCGATCGTGACGTGAAAATCCGCGGATTACCTGGAGAATTCGCGAATTGGCCGCGCGCCCGTACCGCGTCTGCGCGAAGCCCCGCCCCCAGCCCCGCCCCGCTCGTTCCTCCCGGAGAGGGGAGAATTCGATTGCGCTCCCCAGGTGCGCCGCACCTCCCGCTCCCGCGCGGTTTGCGGGGAAGGGTCGGGAGGGGGCCCCCGCGTATTAGCGGCAGGCGAAACCACCCGTCCTATAGCCGTGATCTCAGCACCACAAATCACCCCTCCCCCCGGGGTGCCCCCCGGGGTTGGGGGAGGGGTCGGACGCCGTCGCGAGGAACGAGCAACAAGGCCGTGCGGGGGAGATGGCCTGCCGACTCGCCCGCGCGTTTCTTGCAGCGGCGGGCGGGATGAACGAAGATTGAACACGGGAGGCGTGGGGCGGGGGAGTATCCGCCGCGCCACGAGACCGGATCACGACCCAATCCAGACCAGAGAGCCATGCGCAAAGCCAGCGGCGTGCTCGCCGTACCCATCCTCGCGTCCGCCGTGCTGGCGGGCTGCTCGCCCAGAACCGGCGAGTCCGCGGAAGCCGCGTCATCCACCCCGGCCGCGCAGACCGCGGCAACGGAGCAGGCGTCCACCGGAGCTGCCTCGTCCCAGCCGTGCACGCCGCTGGAGACGCGCGACCCCAACGGCAGCGGCCAGCGCCCGGCCTCGCCCGGGCAGACGCGGGCGTGCGGCGTACGGTCCAACGTGGCGTTCGACGTACAGGTGGTCGCGCGCGGCCTGCAGAAGCCGTGGGCCGTGGAGCCGCTGCCGGACGGCGCGTTCCTGGTGAGCGAGAAGGGCGGGCGGCTGCGCATCGTAAGCGCCAACGGACAGATCGGACAGCCGATCGCCGGCGTGCCCGCCGTCGACGCGCGTGGGCAGGGCGGGCTGCTGGACGTGGCACTCAGCCCCGACTTCGCCAGCGACCGTACCCTCTTCTGGAGCTTCACGGAGCCGCGCGACGGCGGCAACGGCACCAGCGTCGCGCGGGGCGTGCTCTCCGCGGACCGGTCGCGGCTGGAGCAGGTGCGGGTGATCCTGCGCACGCGGCCCACGTACAACAACAACATGCACTTCGGGTCGCGGCTGGCGTTCGGGCCCGACGGCAACCTGTACGTCACGCTGGGCGATCGCTCGGACCGCGAGACGCGCCCGCAGGCGCAGGCGCCGGACAGCCACCTGGGCAAGACGCTGCGCATCACCCGCGACGGCCAGGCGCCGCGCGACAACCCGCTCGTGGGCCGGGACGGGGCGCTGCCGGAGATCTGGTCGCTGGGCCACCGCAACATCCAGGCGGCCGCCTTCGACCCGCAGGGGCAGTTCTGGACCATCGAGCACGGCACGCGCGGCGGCGACGAGCTGAACCGCGTGGAGCCGGGAGAGAACTACGGCTGGCCCATCGCGACGTACGGCATCGAGTACCGCGGCGGCACCATCACGTCGGCGCTGGGCGAGGCGCAGAGCACGCGGCCGGGCACCGAGCAGCCCGTCTACTACTGGGATCCGGTGATCGCGCCGTCGGGCGCGCAGTTCTACACGGGGAGCGCGTTCCCCGCGTGGCGCAACAGCCTGTTCATCGGCGGGCTGGCCTCCATGCGCCTGGTACGCCTGGCGATCGAGAATGGCCGGGTGACGGGTGAGGAGCACCTGCTGCAGGACCGCGGCAAGCGCATCCGCGACGTGCGCCAGGGGCCGGACGGGGCGCTCTACGTGGTGACGGACGAGGAGAACGCCCAGCTCTGGAGGATC
>DATABT010001084.1:0-4783 GCA_036259455.1 Longimicrobium sp.
CAGCTCCAGCAGCACCTCCTGCCCGGCGTCGTATTTCTTGCGCAGCTCGCTCTGCCAGGTGCCGAAGACGTCCGTCCACGCCACCACCGTGAAGTACCAGCGGCAGTTGCGGTCCACGGTGAACTCGCCGGTCCAGCGGTCGTTGTCCCAGAACCGCATCCGCGACTCCAGCCAGGCCTCCTCGTCTTCCGGGCGGTACCAGACGGCGGCGGAGATGGCGTCGTGGCCTTCCTTGAAGATGTCGGCGAACACCTGGATGGTGTCGCCCACCTCGCGCTTGACGGCGTAGCGCCCGCAGTCCAGCTCGGGCTCCACGTACTCGATGACGACCCTGCGGCTGGCGTCGATCTGCTCCGGCATCGGCTTTCCGAATCGGGATGTAGGGATGTGTCCGGTCGAGGCAGGACTGGAATCCGGCGCCGGGCGGGCCGCAAGGGGTGGGCCAAGGGTGAGCGGGTGATGGGGAGGGGCGCAGCGTCGGCGGCGGGCCCTCTCCCCCGCCGACTGCGCCGCTCGTTCGTCGCGGCCGGCGGCGGCCCCTCCCCCAACCCCGCCCCCAACCCCGCAGGAGGAATTCGTTGCCGGACGCGGCGTGATGCCGTCTGCGGCTTCGGACGCGGCCCACGCGAGCAGGTGAAGCCCCGTTCGGCGACGCGTCAGCGGCGGCGAGACGGGGCTTGCGGCATTCGTAACCGCGGCTTTCAACCCGCGGTGTGCCGTGGGATTACGCCGATTCCGCGGTGGATTGTACTCCCGATCAACCGCGTTCCCTCCACACCCTCACGCGGCTGGCCCGCGGTTCGGCGGGCCGCCGGGGCGCACGTTGTCCACGGCCTCGGCAACGCGGCGGCCGACGCCCTCCACCGCGTCGGCGGTGCGGCCGTGCACCGTTTCCACGGCGCCCTGCACGCTGTCCAGCAGCCCGCCGCGCTCCACGCCCATGCGCTCCAGCGTCTGGTCCACCCACGCGTAGTGCTTCTCTTCGTCCGCGGCGGCGGCGCGCAGGATCACGTCCACGGCCTCGGTGTGCGGACGCGCGGCGTGGCGGCGGTACTTGTCGCGCACCTGCGCCTCGTTGGCCTTGAAGGTCATCAGCACGGCGCGGTCATCGCCCAGCGTGCCCAGCGCCTGCACGGCCAGCTTGAAGGCGCCCGTGGGCAGGTGCGGCAGGTTCACCGGCATGCCGCCATGGTTCTGGATGAGCTGCGTGAGCTGGTCGATGTGGCGCTGGTGGTCGCCGCGGAATTCCGCCAGCGTCTCGCGGTACTCGGCGGTGCTGATGGCGCCGATGGCCAGCGAGTACGCCTGCACGGCGTCGTGGTCCAGCGCCAGCAGATCGTTCAGCTCCGCGATCAGCTCGGCGCCGGTGGGTGGCATCGTCGAATCCGCCATCGGGTATCGTCTCCTGCGCGTCGTTTCATCCGCTTGTGAGACGGGCGGATGCTGCAGGATCAGGTCCAGCGCGCGCGCAGGATGCCGCCACGCATCGCGTCGTTCGAAATCACACGAGATGACGAAACGAGAAAGCCGGCTTCCTCGCGGGAGAGCCGGCTTTCTCGTGATCGCGATCGACCGGGCCGCGGATCAGCTGCGCGGGCGCGTATTGCGGGGCGCCACGGGCGTGCCCTGCCGCGCGGCGGGGGCGCGCTGGGCCACGGTGGCCGCGGTGCTGTCGATGTCGGCGCCGAACACGCGGCGCACGCCCATCCACGCGCGCACCAGGTTGCTCTGCGGCCGGTCCAGGTTGCTCTCGGTGATCTGGCCGCGGCCGCTGCTGGCGTGCACGTACCGTCCCTCGCCCACGTACACGCCGATGTGCGTCACCCGCCCGCCGCGCCCGAAGGTCAGCAGGTCGCCGGGGCGAAGCAGCGAGCGGTCGCGGGGAATCTCCTGGCCCACCTGCGCCTGCTGCGCGGCGGTGCGGGGAAGGTTCACGCCGAAGGCGCGCGCCAGGTACTGGGTGAACCCGCTGCAGTCAAAGCCGCGGGTGGGGCTGGTGCCGCCGAAGACGTAGCGGCGGCCAAGCTGCTGGCGGGCGAATGCGACGACGGAGTCGCGGCGGGCCTCCATGCCGAAGCGGGGTACGTCGTTGCCGCGGACGGGACGTCCCTCCTGGGCGGCGGCGAACACCGGGATCAGCAGAACGGAAAAAACAAGCGCTCGCAGCGCGGTTCCGTGGGTCCGGTACATTCGTTCACGGGGTGCGGGTCCGCGTTCCCGGCGCCGGGAAACAGCTTGCCGGGTGGCGTCGGCTCCCCACAGGGAGCACGACGGCCGCGGCGGCGCCGGACGGATACAGCAGCACTGCTGTTGAGATGGGGCGGCAACCTACGCCGCCCCGCGAGCCCCGTCAACACCTTCGGCGTGGGTGAATGCCTATCCCCTGCGCTCCAGTCGCTTGCGATCCGCGCTCCGGGACGCGCGCCGGGGGTGGGGAGGAGCCCGTGCTTGTGACCGCGCCCGTCCGCGGCTACCATGGCGGACACTTCTCCCCAGGATCGCGCGCCGGTGAATTCGCGGGCCGCGCTCCATCCACCTCCTTCGCCAGGAGATGCGCGCACGCTGGCCGGCGCCGGCGCCGCGGACGTGCCAGGGCCGCAGCTATCTCCATCCACACCCCCGATGAACCGACCGATGCTCCGCCTTCGCTTGCTCTTCGCGCTGCTCGCCGCGCTTTTCCCGCTTCGCGCGTCCGCGCAGGCCGACACCGCCGCGCTCCGCCGCTCCATCGAGCAGATCACGCGCGGCTACGAGGGCGTCGTCGGCGTCAGCGTGCGCAACCTGGCGACGGGCCAGTCGCTTTCGATTCGCGGCGACGAGACCTTTCCGACGGCGTCGCTGATCAAGGTGGCCGTGCTGGTGGCACTGCTGGACGAGGTGGCGAAGGGGAGCATCCGCCTGGACGATCCCATCACGATGATCGCGCGGGACCAGGTGGGCGGCAGCGGGGTGCTGCAGCACCTGCACAACGGGCTGCAGCTGACGGTGGAGGACGCGGCGCGGTTGATGATCATCATCAGCGACAACACCGCGACGAACCTGCTGCTGGACAAGCTGAACGTGCGGACGGTGTGGACAAAGATGGAGGCGCTGGGGCTGCCGCACACCAAGATCCACAGCAAGACCTTCATCCGTGCCACCAGCGTGGCGATGGACAGCTCCGTCAAGTACGGCCTGGGCGTCACCACGCCGGACGAGACCGTCCAGCTGTTCACGATGCTGCACGAGGGACGCGCCGTGAATCCGCGGATGGACTCGCTGGCGCTGGCCATTCTGCGCGGCAACGAGGACTGGAACAAGCTCGTCCGCTGGCTGCCGGACGGCGCCACCGCCGCGCACAAGAGCGGCGACGTGGACCAGTCGCGCAACGACTGCGGCATCCTCTACGGGCCGGATGCCCCCGTGGCGCTGTGCGTGATGACGCGCGAGAACCGCGACACCTCGTACGCCACCGACAACCCCGCCAACCTGCTGATCGCCCGCATCGGCGCCGAGGTGTACCGCTTCTTCAACCCCTCCGCCCCGCCGCCCACCCTCCCGCGCTAACGGCCTGGTATTCCGCGGAGGAAACAAAGAGGACGCGGAGGGCCAACCCTCCGCGTCCTCTTTTGCGCGTCGGCGTGGACGGCGCGTCAATCGGCCTGGGAACGCAGCAACTCCAGCCAGCGGGGCTGCTCGGCGCCGCTCTGCGAGTGCGTCTGGGCCAGTGCCTCCAGCACCTCCTGCTGCGCTCCACGGCGGCGCTCCTGCGGGATTTCGGAAAGCAGGATCTGGAGCGCGGCGGCGTACGGACGCGCCACGTCGATGTCGTGCGCCTGCTCCACCTTCTGCAGGTACCACAGGCCCAGTAGCCGCCGCACCCGGGGCTGCGGGTTGGTGCGGCCCAGGATGAACTTGTGCAGCGTGGAGCGGCCCAGCCCCACCTCGTCGGCGACGCTGCGAATGGAGGTGATCTCCGTCTGTGTCCGGGTAAAATCCCGGAGCACTTCGATGGGCACGTTCCTGTAGTCCTTCACCCTTGCCCCCTCCCCGGCACCGCGTTAGTTTTGTCCCCTTCGTCCACTATGTCTCTTGAAGGGTTCGCTTACAGCCTCGACGTACGCATGTGGCATCCCGCAATGTCTCCAACGTACTTGACTCCTGTCATTGCACGGGTCTTCGGCGTGTCTACGGTATCGATATATGGGCTTAAACGCAAGTGTCCGTCTGGATTTTCTGATGCAATGACGAATGAGTGCAAGCACGCCGACCCGGGTTTTACAAAGTAATTTTTCGCGATACTGCACCCGCTCCTTTTGCGCATGTGGTGGTCCATTGTGGACAGGCGATGGAAATGCGGGTGGGACAACGAGAAGCGCGATTTGTGGACAGTTGGGGAGCGACAAAGCGAGCCAGATTGAACCAGATGAGACACGCGACGGGGATGGTGGAAGTGTTGCTCAGGCGCCGGGGCCGCGGCCGGAGCGACCTGTACGCGCTGAGCGTGCTCTCCTTCGCGGCGATGGGCTACCGCGCGCTCGGGACGGGCGGCACGGGTGTGCGGTTCGCGCCGTGGGCGGTGGCCGCCATTCTGATCGTGCTTCTAATCGCGAACCTGGAGCAGGGCGGATGGTTCCGGCGAAGCGCCGCGCGTCCTTCGAACCGGGCGCGCCGCGGGGACGGCTTCCGATAACGTTGCGATAAATGCCGATAAACTTCCGATAACTCGCTGCGGTCCGCGCGTCCGGGGAATCGGCCAGCGGCCGTACACAACGAAGAATCGGCCCGGCGAGCGTCGCCGGGC
>DATABT010001085.1:0-4476 GCA_036259455.1 Longimicrobium sp.
GGCGTGACCGCGAACTTTCTGAGATTCGCCGGAATCTGGATAGTTTGCCCGGATTGGGCTTCCGCTATTCTCGCTAACAGAAGTCCACCAAATGCGAGTAGGAGGTAAGCAGAAAGGCGCTTCCATTGCTCCCAAATTGAATATCCGCGCATGTCTCCTCCCATTGCAGTGGATGCAAATCAACGCCGCCCAATTCCTCCAGACACTACAGAAGTCTGAGAACTCCCAATCCGCAAGAGTTTCGTAGCGGCGAAGCACATGAAGCCGACATCCACAGATGAGGAGGCCGGCCGGACGAGGTGTCTGTAGTGTGCATCCTGCGCGGTTGCGCTGCCACCGGAGCAGGTTGCGCGGCCCTCCCAGGTTTGGGCGTTTGCGCGTGCAGGCTGTAAAGCCAAATTTTCGGCAGTGGCACGCCTGATCAGCGTGAGATCACCGGCCGAGGTGACGGCGGAGGATGTGGGTGGGTAACAATACGGGTAACCAATCGGGTAACAGACAGGACACTCCAGTGACAGAGGATTGTTCCGTTGAAATAGAAAAGCCCTAGCTGGGTGTGAAGTAGAAATGTCCTCCCCGGCTCAAAGTGAAAGTGATAAAACATCCGCTTCCGAGGGAGTGTCGGGCTGTAGCGCCGCAGGCGCGTAGGCCACGTTTGGTAGAGGCGTGAAGCGACCACGGCCCACCCGCAGCGGGTTCTTTCGCCAGGGATGCGTGGGCGGCACGGGTTTGCCTGCCGCGCCACCTGGCGCACGAGGCGGCAACGGGGCTGGCGGCAGCGGCAGAGCCGCCGGCGGCGGTCTCTCGTGGATCGGCAGAGGCGCAAGGTCGTGCTCGCGCCAGCGGTAGCGTGTGGTGCCGTCAAGTCGATGCTCGATGGTGACTCGGCTGGTCGGCATCGCGCCGTCGGCCTCGGCCGCTCCGATCTGATAGTGCTGGTTGCGGTAGCGGAATGTGAAGTCGTTGCGGACTACCCGCTGGTCCGTTTCGGCGAAGAGGCGAAGCAGGTCCACCCCGGCGGGGAGCTCGCGGTGGGCATCGGCGGAAGAAGCCGGGAGCACCGTGAAGCGCCCGGACCAGAACGGGATGAACGTCTCGTCGAGGAAGCGGTTCGCCTCCACCATGGAAGTGATCCCGGCGATCCGCATCTCCTTGATCAGCCGATCCTGGAGCGTCTTGAAGAGTCGCTCCACCCGCCCCTTGGCCTGGGGCGAGAGGGCGATGATCAGCTCGACGTCCAGGGCGCCGAGGGCACGCCTGATCAACGTGAGCGCCTTCGGCAGGTCCGCCGCCTCTCGCTCGGATTTCCGGAAGTGAGCGTCGAAGTGCGAGGCCGCATCGGTGTAGAGTGCGCCCATCCGCCCATGCTCGGCGAGGTAATCCACGATCATCTGCCGGTTTGCCGCTCCCGTGTCGCGCGGGAAGAAGCGCGCGTGGAGCCGGCTGGTGGCGTCGTCGATCAGAGCGATGAGCACCATCTCTTCCTCCGAGCGCTTCTCGAGCCACGCGTGGATGGACGTGTCCATCAGCACCAACTCCCCGACCGCGGCTCTGCGCTCACGACGCCGGCGGTGCCGCTTCCCGCGCTTCGCGGGCACCCAGAGCCCCGCTTCGATCATCCACAGCCTCAGCGTCGCGGCGCACACGCTGATCCCCGCGGGGCCTCTCGCCAGGTGCTCGCTCAGCAGGGTGGGGCCGAAGTCGTGGTAGAGCGGGTCGCGCGCTCGCGCCAGCGCCGCCTCCCGCGTACCATCCGCAATCCGGCGGTTGGAGGGCTGGTCCCGCAGCCCGTGGACCACGCTTCCGTCTCCTTCCCGTTCGAACCGGCGCAGCACGCGCCGCATGTGGCGCACGCCCACGCCAAGGCGGCGGGCCGCCTCGCTGATGGAGAGCTGTCGTTGCTGCACCTGGTGCAGCACCACCACTCGATCTCGATCGTTCTGGCTCAAGTTCAGCACGTCCTCGCTCCGGCAACGGGTCGGCTCGCAACGTAGCGAACAGACTCCGAACGAGGACATTTCTACTTCAGCCGCACCCGGACATTTCTACTTCAACGTTACAACTTCGGGCGGGAGAAGGAAGTGCGTGAGCGCGAAAGCGCGTGGGTGCGCCGCGTCGAACGGCCGCGGATTGCAGCGCCAGGCGAGATCGTCGCTCCGGCCGCACTCACGCGCTTCCGTCTCACGGCGCCGTCGTCGTCTCCACCGGCACGGGCTCGTCCGCGTCGTCGCGGATGACGTTGTCGTACAGCAGGTAGAGCAGCGCGCCCAGCAGGATCAGCCCGATGATCAGCGGCAGCGGGCTCTTCTTGCGGTGCTCGACATTGATCTCGGCCACGATGTACCTCCCTGGATCGGCTTCGGAGTGGATTGCGAGGAGACTTCGCGCGGCGAGCCGCGCAAGCAACGCGCCCGCGTGGCGAAATCCGTAGCACATGCCGGCGCCGTACGCTAGACTCACGCGCGCCGCGAACGCGCGGCCGGTCGACGAGCATCCCCCTTCGGCGTTGATCCACATGGACTTGCAAGCGGTGCTGCTCTGGCTGGGCGTCGCCATCGCCATCATCCTGATCGTTGCGACCATCGAGCTGGTGCGGGGCGGGCGCACGCTCGTCTTCCTCCGCGACGTGAAGCCGCTGCCGGAGGGGGAGATGCCGGGCGTGTCGATCGTCATCCCCGCGCGGAACGAGGAGCGGAACGTGGAGGAGGCGCTCCGCTCCGTGCTGGGGCTGCGCGGGCGGGAGATCGAGATCATCGTGGTCGACGACCGCTCGGACGATTCCACCGGCGCCATCCTGGACCGCATGGCCGCCGCCGATCCGCGCCTGCAGGTGGTCCACGTCGCCGACCTGCCGAAGGGGTGGCTGGGGAAGAACCACGCCCTCTGGCTGGGCGCGGAGAGGGCGCGCGGCGACCTCCTCCTCTTCACCGACGCCGACGTGGTGATGGCGCCCGACACCGTGGAGCGCGCCGCCGCCCACCTGGTGCGCGGCGGCTACGACCACGTCACCATGGGCCCGCGCGTGGACATGCCGGGGCGGATGCTGCAGACCTTTGGCGTCGTCTTCGGGCTGATGTTCACCGGCTTCACGCGGCCGTGGAAGGCGCGCGACCCGCGGAGCGCGCACCACGTGGGCGTCGGCGCGTTCAACCTGGTCCGCGCGGACGCCTACCGCCGCATGGGCACCCACCGCGCCATCGCCATGCGGCCGGACGACGACATGAAGCTGGGGAAGCTGGTGAAGAAGCACGGCTTCCGGCAGGACTTCCTCATCGGCGCCGACGCGGTGTCGGTCGAGTGGTACGCCACCGTCCGCGAGGCCGTGCGCGGGCTGCGCAAGAACGGCTTCGCCGGCGTCGACTACCGGTTGTCGCTGGTGATCCTGGCGACGATCTCGCAGCTCCTGCTCTTCATCTGGCCCTTCCTGGCCGTCTTCGTCGTCCCGGGGACGGCCAGGATCCCGTACGCGGTCGCCGTCGCCGTCATCCTCTTCCTCTTCGCGGGGATGGCGCGCGAGCAGAAGGTGCCGGCGTGGTGCGGCCTGCTCTTCCCCCTGGCCAGCGCGATGTTCATCGTCGTCGTCTGGAACGCCACGATCTACGCGCTGGTCCACCGCGGGATCGAGTGGCGCGGCACCCACTACCCGCTCGACGAGCTGCGCGCCAACCGGGTGTGATCGATCCACGGAACGGACGAGGATCGCGCGGGATCGATCGTGATCGACGGCGATGAACGGGATCGGCGGTGGATCCATCGCCGCCCCGATGCCACTCCGCTGACTCCGCTGACTCCGTGTGAGTCCATGGTCTGTTCATGGTGGCGCGGAACCGCGCGGCGCCTGGGGTGTCTTCGACGCCTGGCGACGGACGTTTACGCGCGGCGCGGGGGTTGAGCGGGGTTCACCTCGCGCGCGGGCGGAAAGGTTGACAGAAAGCCGCTCGGGGGCTAGGTTTTCGCCGTCAGCAAGCAACCCGTGAGCCCGGCCGAGGAGGCCGGCGCTGCGCAGGAGGATCAGGGCAGCCGAGGCCCGATCCTCTTTTGCATTTCACGGCTCCGAAGCGCTCCGGGCGGGTGTCTCCGTCGTTGCTTTTTCGTGACCCGGGGTACATCTTCACAGCCGTTCATGGGCAGAACCGCACTGATCACCGGAGCCACCGGCTTCGTCGGCGGGCACCTGGCCGAGCGGCTCGCCGCCGCCGGCTGGACGGTGCGCGCCCTGGCCCGCGCCGGGAGCGACACCGCCCGACTCCGCGCCCTGGACGCCGAGCTGGTGACCGGCTCGCTGGACGACGTGGACGCGCTCGCGAAGGGCGCCGCCGGCGCCGACACGGTGTTCCACCTGGCCGCCGCGACGACCGCGCCGGACGAGGCGGAGTTCCGGCGGATCAACGCCGAGGGGACGCGCAACGTCGCCCGGGGCGTGCTGCGGGCCGGACCCCGCCCGCGGCGGCTGGTGTACCTCAGCTCCTACGCAGC
>DATABT010001086.1:0-2931 GCA_036259455.1 Longimicrobium sp.
GCAGCAGGGGCGGCCCGATGACGGCGCCCAGCACGCCCGTCAGGATCACCACCGCGGCGGACAGCGGGGGCAGGCCCCCCACGCGGTGGGAGATCGCGATGGCGATGGGCGTCGTCACGGCGCGCGGCGCGAGGGAGCGCACGACTTCGCCCGACGCGCCAAGGAGGGCGGCGGCGAGCATGGCCGCAAGCGTGCCCACGGCGGCGCCGGCGAGGAGGGAGAGGAGGACGGCGCGGCCGCGGCGGCCGATCTCCTCCATCTGCCGGTGGAGGGGAAGGCCCAGCGCGACCACCGCCGGGCCCAGGAAGAAGGTGAGGACGCGGCCACCGCGGTCGTACTCCGCGTAGTCGATCCCCAGCAGCGCGAGCGCGGCGATCAGGACGATGATGGCCATCAGCACCGGATGCAGCCACACGGACCGCAGCCGCCGCTGCAGCCGGCGTGCTGCGGCGTAGACGGCGAGCGTCGCGGCGAGGGCCAGCAGCGCGGCGGCGGCGTCAGCCATCGCGCTCCATCCGCTGCTGCATCCACCCCACCACCAGCAGCACCGCCACCGTGCTCGCCGCGCTGGCCACGACGATGGGCAGCCACTCGCGGCGCAGCAGCCCGGCGTACACCATCACCCCCACGCCGGCGGGGACGAAGAGGAGCGCCATGTTGCGGATGAGCAACTCCGCCGCTGGCTGGACGGCGCGCTCCGGAATCCACCGCAGGCGCAACGCGGTCGCCAGCATCAGCATCCCCGTAACGCTCCCCGGCAGCGGCAGGCGCAGCGCCGTGGAGAGCGCGGCCCCCATCCACAGGAACGCGAGCAGGATCAGCAGGCCCAGGACGTAGTGCGCGGCGCGGCGTGGAATCATCCGGCACAACCTCTCGCCGCCGTCGCGCGCCGGCAAGCGGACCGGCCGCAGACAAAAGGCTTGCCTTGCGCCAACCCTGCTAGTACACTAGCACGTGCTAGTGTACTAGCATGTACGGCGACTCCCGCCCGCACTCCTGGCCCGCGACCGACCCAATCCCATGCACCTTCGATACTTCGCTCTCGCCGCGGCCGCGCTTCTCCTTTCCCGTGCGGCCGCCGCCCAGACGTACGACCCCGCGTCCGGGGAGAGCCCGATGGTGCTGATGGCGGTGCCGGCGGACGGGGTGGCGTACTACGAGGCCAAGGAGCGGGCGCGGGCCCTCTCGGCGGAGCGCCGCTGGGCGGAAACCGAGCCGCTGCTGGAGCGGCTGGTGGCCGAGTATCCGCGCGACCCGGAGAACTGGACCATGCTGGGGCGCACGCAGTACCGCCTGGGCAAGTTCCGCGAGGCGGCGGTCTCGTGGGGACGGGCCGGCCAGCTGACCGGCCGCGACGTGGGCTTTCCCAACGGCTACCGGGTGGCGCTGGCGCTGGCGGCGGCCGGGGAGCGGGACGCCGCGCTGGACACGCTGCGCCAGATGATCTTCGTGGAGCGCGGCATCTCGCGCCGCGACCTGGACGAGTGGCCGGAGTTCGCCATGCTCAAGGACGATGCCGAGTTCCGCGAGCTCATCGGCGCGGTGGACACCACCGGCTGGACGCGTGACGAGGGGTGGGCGTACGACCTGGACATGCTGTACTTCGAGACGTGGCGCGTGAATCCCGACTACCGCCACGGGGTGATGCCCGACGAGGTGACCCGCCGCTACCACGCGCTCAAGCGCGACATCCCGCGGCTCTCGGACGAGGAGATCTTCGTGGGGATGCAGCGCATGCTGGCGCCGCTGCACCAGGGGCACGTCGCCCTCTGGGGACCGCCCGGCAACCGCTATCTCCCGGTGCGGCTCTACGCGTTTCCCGAGGGGCTGTACATCATTGAGGCGGCGGATTCGTCGCTGGCCGGCTCGCGCGTGGTGGCGTTCGGCGACACGCCGGCCGAGGAGGCGCTGCGGCGGCTGGCGGAAGTGATGAGCGTCGACGGCGACATGGAGTACCTGTGGGGCGTGTCGCGCCTGGCGCAAACGGCCTATCTCAAGGGCCTCGGCTTTACCGGGTCGGCGGATTCCGTCCCCCTGACGGTGCAGTCGCCGAACGGGCACACGCGCACGGTGACGCTGGCAACCTCCGCCACCGCGCCGGAGGGGCGGCAGGACCGGCTCGTTCCACCGCCGAACGTTCCCGCGCCGCTGTTCCTTCGCGACATCGTCGTCACGCAGAAGCACTGGGAAACGCCGCTGCCGGAGCACGACGCGCTGTACGTGCAGGTGAACAACCTGGTGAACGAGGAGAACGAGACGCTGGCGCAGTTCGGCCGGCGGCTGTGGATGGTCATCGACAGCGTGCGCCCCGCCAACCTGATCCTGGACCTGCGCCACAACAACGGCGGCACCACGCAGCTGTATCCGGAGTTGCTGCGCACGCTGGTGGCCTTCAGCCGGCCGGCGGGGCGCCAGGTATACGTGCTGATGGGGCGCCGCAGCTACTCGGCGACGGGCAACTTCGTCACCGACCTGGAGCGGCTGGTGGACCCCATCTTCGTGGGCGAGGCCAGCAGCGAGTGCTGCAACCTGTACGGCGACGCCGCGCGCGTCATCCTGCCGTACAGTGGCACGCAGGGCGAGGTGACGGCGGTCAAGTGGCAGCTGAGCGCGCCCGGCGACCGCCGCCGCGAGATGAGCCCCGAGGTTCCCGTGCAGCTGACCGCCGCCGCCTACTTCGCGGGCCGGGACCCCGCCATGGAGGCTGTCTTCCGCCTGATCGCCAGCCGCAGGTGAGAAGTGCCCAGTGCCCAGTGCCCAGGATCAAGTGCCCAGGATTCCGCGTCCGTTCCCGGGCACTTGACCCTGCACTGGCACCCGCGGGTTTGACCCGGTCTGCTCCTGGGCGCGGGGGGGAGAATGTCGCTCCGATCGTGAACCAGCAGTCCGATCGCACGGCTGGTCCGGATGCAAGACGAGCGTGGGGGGGGC
>DATABT010001087.1:0-4650 GCA_036259455.1 Longimicrobium sp.
GGCTGCCGCCGCGGGTGGCCATCCTGGGGCCGCCGCACGCCTTCGCGGAGCTGTACGACGCGCTGCGGGGCGGGGGATGCGCGCCCGCCGTGTACGACTTTCCCGCCCCCGGGCGGGGGTGGCGCCGGCGGCTGAAGGCGAACCCGCTGCTGCGTCGCGCGTACTACGCCGCGCGCGGGTGCCGCGTGCCCTATCGAGCCGTGCCGCATCCGCCGGCGGAGGAGCGGGTGGGGCGCATGGTGGCGCGGGCGGGGGCGGAGGTGGCGGTCCACCAGCTCCCCTTCATCATCCGCGCGAACCTGATCGGCGCCTTTCCGATCGGGATCCTGAACGACCACCTGGGCGTGCTGCCGTTCGCGCGGGGACGCTCCAGCCTGGAGTTCTCGCTCCTCTACGGCCTTCCTCCGGCCTCGACCATCCACTTCGTGGACGAAGGGGTCGACACGGGGCCGCTGCTGCGCGCGTTCGTCTACGCGCCCGCGCCGGGGGAGGCGGTGGAGGCGCTGAAGGCGCGCGTGCTGCGCGCGCGGGACGCGCGCCTGCTGGACGTGCTGCGGTACCTGGGTGGCGGCGGGCGCCGGACGCTCGTCAATCCGCCGGAAAAGGGGCTGCAGCACTTTACCATGCACCCGTCGCTGGCCCGCTGGCTGGACGCGCGGGTGATGCCCCGCCTGGCCGGGGCCGCGGACGAGACCATGCCGATGCAAGAGGTTCGATAGATGTGCGGGATCAACGGCGCGCTGGTGCTGGGGGATGCGTCCTTTCGCGTCACGCCGGAATACGTCGCGTCTCTGCGCGACACCATGCAGCACCGGGGCCCGGACGGCGCCGGCGCGTGGGTGTCGGATGACGGGCGCGTGGGGCTGGGCCACCGGCGCCTCTCCATCATCGACCTTTCCGACACCGCCTCGCAGCCCATGTGCAACGAGGACGGCACGCTGTGGATCACCTTCAACGGCGAGATCTACAACCACGCCGAGATCCGGGCGGAGCTGGAGCGCATTGGCGGGCACCGGTGGAAGACGGACCACAGCGACACCGAAGTCATCCTGCACGCCTTCGAGGAGTGGGGCATCGACTGCCTGCACCGCTTCGTGGGGATGTTCGCCTTCGGGCTGTGGGACGCGCGGACGCGGGACCTGTGGCTGGTGCGCGACCGCGTGGGCATCAAGCCCCTGTATCACACCGTCCACCACGGGCGCCTGGTCTTCGCCTCGGAGATCAAGGCGCTGCTGGCGGACCCGCAGCAGAAGCGCGCGGTGGACGAGGAGGCGTTCTACCACTTCCTCTCCTTCCTCACCACGCCGGCCCCGCAGACCATCTTCGCCGGGATCCAGAAGCTCCCCGCCGGCTGCTGGCTGCGCGCGCGGGAGAACGGCGACGCGCGCGTGGAGCGGTGGTGGGACCCGCTGGACTACGCGCCGGACCTGTCGAACGCGTCGGAGGAGGAGATCGCGGAGCAGATCCTTTCCACGCTGCGCTCGTCGGTGAAGCTGCGGAAGGTGAGCGACGTGCCGGTGGGCGTGTTTCTCTCCGGCGGCGTGGACAGCAGCACCAACGCGGCGCTCTTCTCGGAGGGCGAGGGGCGGCCGGTGCGGACGTTCAGCATCGGGTACGAGGGGAACAACCCCAGCTACCCGGACGAGACGGGGTACGCGGCCGCCGTGGCGGAGCGGGTGGGCGCGGAGCACCACGTGCTGCGGCTGACGGCGCAGGACGCCATCGACTTTCTGCCGCGGATGATCCACCTGCAGGACGAGCCCCTGGCCGACCCCGTCTGCGTGCCCGTCTACTACGTGAGCAAGCTGGCGCGCGACAACGGCGTGATCGTGGCGCAGGTGGGCGAGGGCGCGGACGAGCTGTTCTGGGGATACCCCGGGTGGAAGCAGATGCTGCGGCTGCAGCGGTGGAGCGACCGGGTGCCCGTGGGCGCGGTGAAGAGCGCGGGGGTGGAGATGCTCAAGCTGCATCCCCGCCTGCGCGACAACATGCGGACGGAGTACCTGCGCCGCGCCGGGCGGGGCGAGCCCATTTTCTGGAGCGGGATCGAGGCGTTCAGCGAGATCCAGAAGCGGCGCCTGCTGCATCCCGCGCTGCGGGAGAAGTTCCGCGGCTACAGCTCGTGGGAGGCGGTGCGCCCCACGCGGGAGCGGTTCATGGCCAGGGCGGGGGAGCCCTCGCACCTGAACTGGATGACGTACGCGGACCTCAACCTGCGCCTTCCCGAGCTGCTGCTGATGCGGGTGGACAAGATGAGCATGGGGGTGAGCCTGGAGGGGCGCGTCCCCTTTCTGGACCACCGGCTCGTCGAGCTGGCCCTGGGGATTCCGGAGGCGGTGAAGACGCGCAACGGCACGCTGAAGCACATCCTGAAGAAGGCGGTGCGCGGGGTGATTCCCGACGAGGTGATCGACCGGCGCAAGCAGGGGTTCGGCGTTCCCATGCAGGAATGGTTCTTTCAACACCTGGGCCCGCGAATGCGGCGGGACCTGGACGAGTTCTGCGAGCAGACCGGCTTTCTTGACGCGGGCGAGGTGCGGCGGCTGCTGGACCGCGGCCTGGGGAGCCACGCCTGGTACCTGATGAACTTTGCGCTGTGGCACAGGCACTGGATTTCCTGACCCGCGCCGAGCGGGCGCCCGCCACCCGGCTGCTGCTGGTGGCGCCGGGGCACAACGTGTGGGACGAGCGGGTGCTGCGCACGGCGCAGGCGGGCCGGCGCGTGCACGAATGCGTGCTCGCGCTGGACGCGGACATGCTGGCCGCCACGCGCCCCGAGGACGTGGAGCGCGCGCGGCTGCGGCTGGGCGGCGGGGTGGAGATCATCTCCCTTCCCCGCTGGCACCGCGCGCGCGGGCTGTCGCGGCTGACGCGGCACCTGTACGCGCAGCGGATCGCGGCGCAGGCGCGCGCGCTGGCGCCGGACGTGGTGCACGTGCACGAGTCCGGCATCCTGGGGCTGATGATTGCCGCGCGGGTGCGGCGGGTGCTGCCGGAGGCGCGCATCGTTTTCGACTACCACGACTGGATTCCGGACGAGATCGCCGCAGCGGCGCGCCATCGGCCGGCGCTGTACGCGCTGGACACGCGCGCGTGGATGCCGCGGCTTCGGCGGATGGCGCGCGCGGTGGACGTGGCGGTCTGCATCTCGCCCGGCCAGGCGGAGTGGACGCGCGGCGAGCTGGGCATCCGCCGCACGGTCGTCGTGCAGAACGTGCGCGAGGCGCCGTCCGCGGCCACGGCGTTCGGGGAGGGCGACTTCCGGCCGCGCCTGGTGTGGGCGGGGCACGTGATGCGGATGCGCCGGCTGGAGTTCGTGGTGGACGTGGTCGCCCGCCTGCGCGAGCAGGGGACGGAGGCGGAGTTCTCCGTCTTCGGAGACCTGACGGAGCCGGACTACGCGGACGAGCTGCGTGCCTACGCCCGGTCGCGTGGCGTGGGGGATTCCGTCGTCTTTCACGGCCGCTACCAGGGCGACGCGGAGCTGCTGCGGCGCACGGGCCCGGGCGCGCTGGGGCTCACGCTGGCGATGGAGGAGCGGCTGCCCACGGGGATCAACCGCATCGCGTCGGCCAACAAGTTCTTTTCGTACATGGCGATGGGCGTGCCCATGCTGCTGGACGCCTCGTTCCAGAACATGCTGGGCATCGCGGAGCAGGGTGGCGCGGGCGCGGCGTTCCGCGACGTGGACTCGTGCGTGGCGGCCGCGCGGCGCATCTGGGAGACGCCGGGCCTGTGGCAGCGCATGAGCGAGGGCGCCCGCGCGCTCGCGATGACGCACAGCTCGCAGACCGCGCTCGACACGCTCGAGTCCCTGTACCGCGAAAAGATCTGATCGCCGGTTCGCGATGCCGAGGCCCAGTCATCCTGAGGGAGCGCCCGCGGGAACCCGAAGCAGCGCAAGTGCTTGGGGCGCGACCGAAGGACCCTCTATCCGAACCGGGAGGCTGGCTCCGTGGCGTGAGACCAGTCCCTCGGTTCTGCCGGCAAGGTCCTTCGGTCGGCGCCAGAGTGTCTCGAGTGAACGGGGCGCGGAGTGGCGCCTCCCTGAATAGGAAGGGATTCGGGCGAGGTCCGTCGAGGGGGCGCGGCACCTGCCCGGGCGAGTAGATTTCTCAGTCGGCGCCACGGGTTCCTGCACCTGCAGCAATCACGCGGCGCCTCCTTCGAAATGACAGCCGCGGCGCGAGCGACTTTCATCCCACAGGGTGCGCGTAGCGCCGAATGACTCAGGATGACTGTTCTGGCGCGGTTGGAACCCTCCTGGGGCTTGGTTCGCGGCACGGGGCCAGCCCCACGGTTCTGCCGGCAAGGTCCTTCGGTTGGCGCCAGAGCGTTTCGTGTGAGCGGGGCGCGGAGTGGCGCCTCCTGCAGGATGACTGCGCTGGCGCGGTTGGAACCCTCCTGGGGCTGGGTTCGCGGCACGGAGCCAGCTCCTCGGCTCGCCGGCGAGATCCTTCGGTCGGCGCCCCGAGTCTGGAGTTCTGTCCGGGCCAGCGCGGCGCCTCCCTCAGGAGATCATTCAGGATTGAGCCCCTTCTCCGCATCGCCTGACGTGATCCACCGCCCCGTCCATTCTCGCCGCGAGCTCGCCCGGTCATGGGCGTGATGCGGCGCGCGCGGGGGCTGCTGGCGGCGGGGCCCGCGGAG
>DATABT010001088.1:0-3908 GCA_036259455.1 Longimicrobium sp.
GGTCGCCCGGCCCGGCTGGTCGTTTCCGTAAAGCATCGGCGGATGGCCCGCCGTGGCCGGGGCTCAGGCGTTGCCGGCCTCGCCCGCGGTGGCGTCCACCAGGTACTGCGCCAGCTGGCGCGGGCCGTCTTCCCCGCTCAGCAGCGCGAACTCGGCGCGGGCAGCGAGAAAGTCCGCCACCGATTCGTCCAGCTCCGTCCTGCGGGGGACGAGCGAAAGCCCGTTCGCGCGGGCGGCGGCGACGATCTCCGCGATGCGGTCGGTCATTCCGGGCCCCTCCGCGAGCGAACGGCGGCGGTTGCGAGGCTCGTCAACGCGACGGCGATTCGCCGTTGAAGAACGCCGCCACGTCACGGGCGAAGCGCTCGGGCTGGTCCACGTACATGAAGTGCCCGGCGCCCTCGTAGACGCGCAACTCCGCGTCCGGAAGGCGCTCGGCGAGGTCGCGCTGGGGCTGCAGGCCGATCTGGTAGTCGCGCTCTCCGGCGATCACCAGCACCGGCATGGTCAGCCGGTCGTGGCCGGCGAAGCGCCACTCCATCAGCCCATGCGAGAAGAGGTAGCCGCCCAGCTCACCCGTGTTGCGCAGTCCGCCGGCCGTGTCCGCGTGCTCCACCCGGTCACGCGTGGAGGCGACCGGGTACATGTTCGCCTGGAAGAAGTCCCCGCGCAGGGAATCCGGCAGTGCCTGGAAGATGTTGCACGTCCCGGATCCGGTGCGCCGCGCCTCCTCCAGCACCCGCGCGTGGACCTGGGGATGCACCTGCGCCAGGCGCTCGCACTGGGCGCGGATGGAGCCCGGCGTGTCCGACAGCCCCGCCGCGATCACCATCCGCGACACGCGGTCGGGATACCTGGCCGCGTACTCCAGCCCCAGCACCCCGCCGAACGACTGCGCGATGATGGCGATGCGCGGCACGCCCAGCGCACGCCGCAGCCCGTCGAGGTCCTCCACCAGCGTCTCCAGGGCGTACTCGCCGGTCCACGGACGCTCCGAGCGGCCGCTGCCGCGCTGGTCGAAGTAGACCATCCGCAGGCGCGGCTCCAGCCAGGGCCCGGCGAGCGCCGCGAAGCTCTGGCTCCCCTGCCCCGGTCCGCCGTGAAGGAACACGACGGGCGGCGCGTCCGCCGGCGCCGATCCCGCCACGCGGTACCAGAGCCGCACGCCGTTCACCACCACCTCGTGCACGCCCCCGCGCAGCCCGGCCGGCACGCTGTCCGCGGCCGCCACCGCCACCGCCGCGGTCTGCGGCCCGGATGACGGACGTGCCGCGTGGCAGGCGGCCAGCGTGAAGGCGGCAGCCAGTACCAGGGTCACACTCTGTCCTGGATTCATACCAACCCGGTCCCTATTCTCCGGACAACTCCTCGATCAACGGCGATCCAGATGTCCATGCCTCCCGTCGCGGGGATAGCCGTGGTAAATCACGGCATAGCCACCGATCAGCAGATACTTAACGCCATGGGAGCGGAGCAAGTTCAAGAACTCTTTGAAGTCGCTCGGTAGCTCGGGCGCCATAGTTGATCCGACGCAGGGTTTCGGCGTGGCGCAGACGTTCGGCGGGAGGTCGCGATCTCCAATAGCGCCTGTCCCCGGATTCATCGAAGAGAGGCGCGACGGAAAACACGCTCCTGTCCAGCCGCATCGGCTCTGAATCGTGGTTGCTCATGCAGCGAAGCTAGACATGCTGTGGGCCCGGGGTCAAGTGACGTAGTCGCTTGGCGCGCGCGCCGCGGCGGTCGGGTGGAGCCGTGGTTTGGCGTGCGCATCTGCACGCGGGATTGGCAGGTTCACGGCCAACCCGAAGCCCCAGCGGCGGCTTCACCCGCTCTGGCCCGGCGCCGGCTCCCGAAGCGAGGCGGATGAGTCGTGGCCGCAGAGGATGAAGTTGAGCGCGGTTACCGTCATCACCACCTCGCGCCGCCGATTCAGCACCTCCACGGCGGAGCGCACGACCCCGCGGTCCGGCTTCGACCGTGAGCGCCGCGCCTCGAGCACCGTCACGCGGATCGAGAGCACGTCGCCGGGGCGCACGGGGAGCAGCCAGCGCAGCTCGTCCACCCCGGGCGAGACGAGCGTGGCCACGCGCGAGAGATAGTGGTCGGAGTACATCCGCATCATCAGCGCGGCCGTGTGCCAGCCGCTGGAGATGAGCCCGCCGTACTCCGTCTGCTTGGCCGCCTCGGGATCGGTGTGGAACACCTGCGGATCGAACCGGCGCCCGAACGCCAGCACCTCGTCCTCGTCCACCGCCATCGCCCCGAACTCGTGCACCGCGCCGGGCACGTAGTCCTCGAACCAGCGATTCTCCACCGGCGCCGCGAAGCTCATCCGGTTCACCCCCTGTATTCGTTCCGAACGACCCATCACCGCGCCCACCTTCGCTTCCTCCGCGTCGCCCGCGCGACACCTGTTCTTCCGCGCGCGGCTCGCCCATCCGCCGCATTCGGTGTATTCTTCAGCCGTCCCGGTGGCGCGCGCGGGCCGAACACCCGCACCCGCGACCCCGCAACGTACATTGTACCGCGCATTCAAGCAGCTTTATGGATAACATGCAGCGCGACGCCGTGCTTCGCCGCGTCGCCGCCGCCCTGACCGCCGTGCGCCACCCCGTCACCGGCGACGACGTCGTCTCGTCGGGGCGGGTGCGGGAGATGGAGGTGCTGGAAGACGGCACCGTCCGCTTCAAGTTCGCCCTGCAGGCGGACGATCCCGGCACGCTGGTCCGTATGTCACGCGCCGCCGCCGAAAAGGTGGAGGGCGTGCAGAAGGTCAAGATCGACATCTCCCTTCCCGCCGCCGGGGCGCCGCAGCCGAAGAGCAAGTCGCCGCTGCGGGCGGGCAACGTCCCCGCCCCCACGCCCAACGCAAATCTGCTCCCCGGCGCGAAGCACATCATCGCCGTCAGCAGCGGCAAGGGCGGCGTGGGCAAGAGCACCGTGGCGGTGAACGTGGCCACCGCGCTGGCGCAGAGCGGGCGCCGCGTGGGGCTGCTGGACGCCGACATCTACGGACCCAACGTGCCCACCATGTTCGGCGAGCGCCGCAAGCCGCGGGTGATCGGCGAGCGGGGCAAGGAGAAGATGGAGCCGCTGGATGCGCACGGCGTGCGGCTGATGAGCCTGGGCTTTCTGCTGGACGAAGGGCAGGCGGCCATCATGCGAGGCCCGATGATCGCCGGCATCCTGAAGCAGTTCCTGAGCGAGGTGGAGTGGGGCGAGCTGGACGTGCTGGTGGTGGACATGCCGCCGGGCACGGGCGACGCGCAGCTTTCGCTGGTGCAGACCATCCGCCTGGACGGGGTGGTGATGGTGACCACGCCGCAGGACGTGTCCACGGGCGACGTGCTGCGCGGCATAAAGATGTTCGAACGCACCAACACCCGCGTGCTGGGGGTGGTGGAGAACATGAGCGGGTTCATCTGCCCGTGCTGCGGCCAGCGGTACGAGATCTTTGGCCGCGCGGGAGGCCGCCGCCTGGCCGAGCAGACGGGGGTAGACTTCCTGGGCGAGATCCCGCTGGAGATTCCCGTCCGCGAGGGTGGCGACGCGGGCGTTCCCATCGTCATCGGCCAGCCCGAATCCCCGGCCGCCATCGCCCTTCGCGACGTGGCGGATGCCATTGCCGCCCGCATCGGCATCGCGGCCCCGGCGGCGACGGCGTGAACGGGTGAAGGAGCGCGTCGACGAGCCCCGCGCCTGAGCGAGTAAACTCGCCGCAACAAGGGCGGAAAGCCCCGCAAACCCCGCGGGGCTTCAACGACACGAACACCACCCTGGTGCACCGGGGTGGCGTTCTGCACGAGGCGTCCGCGTAAGGCGGACATCACGCCTCCATTGCCGCGATTTCAATCGCCGGGGCGAGAGGCGTCACACACGAAAGGGCCGGCGATCAGACGATCGCCGGC
>DATABT010001089.1:0-17371 GCA_036259455.1 Longimicrobium sp.
GCTGTCGTGCAGGTCCTCCGGCAGGCCGCGCTCGGCGGTCTTGTCCAGCGAGCGGAAGACGTACTCGCGCCCGTCCCGCCCCCGCATCCGCAGCGACTCCGTGGCCAGGCCGCCGCCGGCCTGCTCGACCGTCAGCCCGCCTGCGAAGGTGGTGGGATCCAGAAAGGGGACGCGGATGGGCGTGATCCACTCCGCCCGATACTCGTCGCCGTTGAACAGGCGAGAGAAGGCGTTGCCGCGGTAGCGTTCCCCCGCGATCACCGTGGTGTCCTGCGCGGCGATCCAGGAGGGCGCCGCGAGCACCGCGGCGAACATGATTGCAAACGTCCGCAGACGCACGAGATGCGCTCCGTGGCGGAGGATGGGGTGTGACCGATCTTCCCGGCGGTATGGAAAAGGAGTGCCAGATGCGGGAAACGGCATTTCACACAGAGAAACAGAGAGGCAGAGCAGCAGAGGACCCGATTCAGATCCCCTGCTGCTCTGCCCCTCTGCTGCTCTGCGTGAGTGCTTTTCAGCCCTCGTGGTCGTCCCACTTGATGAATTCGAAGGCGGTGCGGCAGCGGCGGCACCAGTACTGGGCCACGGAAAGCTGCCCGCCGAACGGGTTCACCAGGTGCGTCTCCGTGCCCTCGCAGAACGGGCAGGGCGCGGACTCGGGGAGCAGGTCCTGCTCCGCGGCACCGGGCGCGGCGCGGTCCGCCATCAGTCCATCAGCAGCGCGCGGTTCTTGTCGCCGCGGGCGCGCGACGCCGTCTCCTCGTCCAGGCTGCCGCCCGTCCGGCGCGTGGCCTCATCCCATCCAGCCCACGAAAGCGGCTCCGAGATGGTCCACTCGCCGCCGTCGCGGGTGAGGCCGAGGCCGTCCGCCAGCCCCGCATCCGCCAGCACCGGCACCACGCGGGCCAGAAAGCGGCCGCGCAGAGCGGACGGACCGGCGCTCACCAGTCCTTCGTCCACGAGACGCTTCGACGCCGCGCCGTTGTCATCCCCCAGCCACTGCAGCGCGGGCGCCAGGTAGCGCGCCAGCGAGGCGGAGAGCTCGCCGCGCAGTTCCGGCACGGCGGCGATGCGGCGCACCCAGCCGGCGGCGTACTGAAAGTGGAAGCGCTCCTCGTCCAGCATCTTCTGCACGCGGTTGTGCGCGGGGACGTAGCGGCTCTCCGCCAGCGCCCCGTACTGCACCGCCAGCGCCGTGTCGACCAGCAGGATGCAGGCGATGAAATCCGCCCATGACTCGAAGCCCGTGTCCAGCGCCGGGTGGCTGCGGTACTCGGCGGCCGGGCGCTCGTGCTCCAGCGCCTTGGGGTCCTCCCCAAAGTCGCCCAGCAGCGCATACGTCAGCCGTGCGTGCCCCCACTCGTCCTGGGCCATGGACGACGCGGCGATCCCCGCCTCCAGCGTGGGCGCGCCCAGCATGCGGTCGCTGTAGCGCAGGCCCAGCACGCGCTTGCTGTCGGCCAGCGACAGAATCAGCGAGCGCAGCGCGCCGCGGGCGTCGTCCGCGAGCTCGGCGGCTTTTTCGACGCGCGTGGCGGTCATCGTCTCGCTCATCGTGCGCCCTCCGCCACCTCGGCGCCGCCGTACGAGCCGGTGCCCTTGCTGTGCACCAGCTCCTGCTCGGCGTCGCGCCCCATCATGGTCACGAACTGGCTTTCATCGGGGTCCACGGGGATGATGGCGTCGCGGGGGATGACGCACATCTCCTCCCAGTTCTGCTCGTCGTACGTCTTGTAGGCGAACACGCGCGCCAGGTCGCCGTCCATGGCGTTGACGAAGCCGATGTGGCGCAGCGGCTCGCCGCGGGATTTCCGGGCAAATACTTCGAAGACTGGCTCTATCACGGAAACGGAGGGTTCAAGTGCCCAGGTTCAAGTGCCCAGTGCGGCGCGCCCGGCATCAGTTACTCGACACTGGGCACTGGTCACTGGGCACTTCTTTTCCCTACATCGACACGCCGAACTTCCGGAGCGCCTCTCTGCCTTCGGGCGTGATCCGCGACTTTGTCCACGCGGGCGTCCACGTCTCGATCACCTTCACCTCGTCCACGCCCGGCTCGCGCTGCAGACGGTCCTGGATGTCGTAGTGGATGAACGCCATGCACGGGCACGCCGTGGCCGTGAACGTCAGGTCCACCTCCACCGCGCCGCCGTCCTGGCGGATGTCGTAGATCAGGCCCAGGTCCACCAGGGAGATGGGGATCTCGGGATCCATCACCTCGCGCAGCGCGTCCCACAGCGGGCCGGTGCGCTCCGCCGGCGGAACGGGATAGGCGGACGGCGCGTCCAGCACCGCCGTGCCGCCCTCTTCCGATCCACCGAAGCGCGATTCCGTCGTGGTACAGCTCATCAGGCCGCCATCTCCAGCTGCTTGCGGAAGCCGCGGCCGTCCTGGATGGCCTCGACGAACGCCTTGTTGCTCGGGCCGCGGCGCTTCCAGCGCTCGAACACCTGCTCCCAGCTGATCTGGCCCTCGCCGAACAGCCACTGCTTCTCGTCCTCGTCGTACTCGCAGGGGAATTCGTACTCCAGCACGAACTTCTGCTCGCCCTCGTCCCAGTGCGCCGGCACGTCGATGCCGATGGATTCGCACAGCGGCACGGTGCTCTTCATCCACGTCTGCCGCAGCTCGTCGTTGGTCATCCCCTTCAGGCGGTACTCCAGCTGGCCGCTGTGGCGCTTCATGTCGTCCGGCAGGCCGAACCACTCCACCGCCATGGGGAACATCCAGTCCACCGCGCGCTGGATCTGCGCCTTGGCCTCGCCGCCGGCGTTGCTCAGGCGCTTCATCCACATCTCGCCGTGGCGCAGGTGAAAGGTCTCTTCCTGGTCCACCTTTACCAGCGCGCGCTTCAGCGGGCCGTACGACGTGTTCTTGAAGACGTCGCCCAGCAGCGTGATCCCCGCGCGGTCGTACAGGCCGTTGGCCACCACCAGTTCCGCCCAGTTCTCCAGCGGATGGTCGAAGCCGTACGGGTGCTTGAACTCGTGCGGCTGGCGTCCGTAGACGAGCTGCTCCTTGTCCAGCCCCAGGTCCTCCAGCAGGCGGTACGCGATGTTGGCGTGCGCCAACTCGTCCTGGATGATGGCCGTGGCGCTCACCATGGTGTTCGTCGACGGCGCGTCCTTGGCCGCGCCGAAGTACGCCGGCGCGCTCACCAGCTCCGTGTCGGCCTGTACCAGCAGCTGTACGATCAGGGCCTTGCGGTACCCCTCCGTCATGTCGTCCGGGTACTCGACGATGAAGCCGTTCTGTACCTTTTCCTTGAGCTCTTCGTCGGTAAAGCGGGCCATTCGTGCGTCTCCGTACCTGGTGCGAAGGCGTTGGTTACGTCTCCTTGGGCGCGCGTGCGTCGTCTGCGCGCGCGGGCCCGGCTCGCGCATTCCTTGCCGCGCCGGGCCCCTGTCGAACGACCGTTCGAACGATCGTTCGGGGAGCGTGAACCTAACCCGCGGGCGGAGGGGGTGTCAAGGCGGAGCGAGTACTCCTCCCTATTCAGACTACCTGGACAGAAACAGCATCCCAATCCAGTGATCCTGGATCGTTATCCTGCACGGGAACCACTGATATCCACCCATCGGTTATGCTCAGATCCAGCGTGTGTAAAGCACGCGGCTCCGGCAACTGCTCGTCCAACCAAGCACCGGTTCGAACACTGTTCGCCAGCGGGTCGAGTCTCCGGCTGATGTGTTCTCGAACACGTCGACGGCGAAGTTGAATTGCCTCTAGGAGGCTTCCGGGTCGCGTACCGCTCTCGTTGGCTGTAAAGAAGGCCGCGTTGAAGAATTCTGATTGCAACTCATCAGGCGCAACGGTTGAGATTCGGAATGCTGCCCGTTCGACCTCCCTGCCCCAATGATTCAGCAATTCTGCATGGTAGATTTCAAACGCTTTTGTCCATTCGGCCAGAGGAATTCGAGATGACCGCGCTATTGGAGCCCAGCCTTCAAGTGCACGCCAAGCTCTAATTGCCATTACTTCAGCAATTAGCTCTGGTCCGACATCCCTCAGTGTAGACGCATCAACGGGATCTGACTTTAATTCACGGGCACCGTCACTGTAATCCATACGGATCTCATGGGAGATGCCCTTTTTGATGCCAACGCCTGCCGTTACAGCTAGGGATTCGACGTCAGTAACGGTATACCAAGAAGTCATGTCCGAAAGGTGTCCAGCCCAAGCCCGAAAGCTCTGAGCGGATGGAATTCGGGGCAACGCATAATATACCGCCTTCGATTGCCCGGCACTACCTGACAAGCCGCGTAGAATGATGTGTTGATCGCAAGCGGAATTGTTATTGATGCCAAAGACACAGTGCGGTTTGCGTTGGCTACGACTTCCGCAGAACTTACTGCTTGAGTGTCTGCAGTAGTTTCGGTGCTTCGCGAGTTTGAATTGGGTGAAGATACAGCGAAATCCAAAAGAACCATCCTGAAACTCAATGCGTACATCCCATCCCTTTCTATTTTCATCATGAAGTGACAATCCGATTGCCGTTGCGGGCACAGTCGGGGGCAGCATCGACGTGGGGAAAGGACCGTTAAGCAGCAATAGCGCATGGAAGATTGCATGTAGTCGATCGGCTTCACGAAGGATTTCGTGAGTAATGTTCAATTCTAGTGTTTTTTCACTCAGGCTCATCGCATGTGGCTCTTGTAAGTGGAATTGCACGGAGGATCCACACTACTGTCTTCGCCCGCCGAACCAAATCCATGTCACGGCGAGTAAGGCAAAGGGCAATCCGATGAAGACGGCGAGGAACATAGAGGGTAGTTCTCCCGACGATCCCAATCCCCAAATAACCCATTCGGTGAATAATCCACCTACCCAGAGTACAACCAGCTGTCCGGGATGCCAGTCACGGATTGCCACTGCTATGCTCCTCATTTCTGGGGGTGTTGGGTGACCTACGCGGTTACTGAGTTACGCCCAAGTCGTCAATCGTTCTGCGGCCTCCACCTGCTCGGGATTCGCTCGCTTGTGCGGCTGATTTGGGAGCGCCAGTGTTGCGCCGAGCGGACGCTTAACTCTACGCATCGTGCAGTTCGTCTGCTAGTTGAGCAAATCGTCTGCTCCACTCACGCGCCATCTGCGCGAGCGTCGGTTGCCACTTCTCCGGTGGAGGTCTGTATCCCGGGTTTGACCGATCGAGCCGAGCGCGCGCAATCGAGTTGCGGGCGACTCCGAACGCCTCGGCGATGTCATCCGCCGTGATCCGATCCGTCAACCGATCGGTGGCTGCCTTGAAATCCATGGCTTCGCAGGTAGTATGGGTGTTGACTTAAGCCTCCTCGGGTAGTAATATTATTAACAGCAGGGACAAAGAAAAGGCTGACCGTAACTCCCGCGAAGAAGACCGATCAGCCTTGGTCGCGAACAGACCCGAAGGCCGCCCGCTACCGCAAGTGTAGCCCTGCCGGGAGCCAGGGGTCAAGCCCACCGGAGGCCACGATGCCCACCAAGCAGAACCGCCAGGCGCCCGCTCCGCAGCCGCAGCACGGCTACACCATCCGCAAGAAGGATCGCAACTGGGCGGTGATCGATCCGCAGGGCCAGCTGGTGTGCCTGACCGTCTACAAGCGCGGCGCGGTGGAGGTGGTGCGACGGCTGGCGGCTTGAGGGCGTAAAAACCACCGGCCGCGGGAGAAACGTCCCGCGGCCGCATACACTCACTCCTCGAACAGCGCCCGTGGCACGCCAGCTTGGCGAATGATGGAGAGCAGAGTACCTGTCTTGAGTTCCTTGAGTTGCGGGACAGGAACTCTGGTGGTGCTCTCCGCGGTGCGCAGTTGCATCACTATGTGACTGTGCCGCTGCCTGCCTGCCTCGAACCCCGCACTGGCCAAAATCGCGCAAACGTCGGCTCCGCTGAGGACGCGGAGCCTACCCAACAGCCACCTCGATGCGCGTCACGTAGACCTCGCCCGAGAGCCGGCGCGAAACCTCCGGCTCATCCGCCACTTCGAAGAAGAGCTCCAGCGCCTCGACGAGGTTTGCGCGGGCTTCTTCGATCGTATCACCTTGGCTGGCGATATCCAGCTCCGGGCACAGGCTCACGAAGCCGTCGCCCTCTCGCTCGATCACCGCGGTGAGTTGCATGTTCTGCTTCATCGGCCAGGTGCCTCGGGCTTGGGGGATCGCTACATCAGGCTACTGCACCTGTAGAATAACCCACTGCGCCTGGGTTCCCCAGCCCGGCCCGAAAGCCGGGCCGATCAGCCATTACGCAGAACAGCCTGACGCCCGCCCCGCAGCCGTAGCCGACATCATCCGTAAGAAGGATCGCAACTGGGCGGTGCTCGATCCGCAGGGCCAGCTGGTGTGCCTGACCGTCTGCAAGCGCGGCGCGGTGGAGGTGGTGCGGCGGCTGGCGGCGTGAGCACGAACGATGATCGGCAGCCGCGCGACGGGAGCGCGGCTGCCGATCGTTGCTTTCGGGCAACCCGCGGGTTCAGGCGCAGTCGACGTCGGTAACGACGCAGAAACAGTTGGTTTCTACCGAGCAGCCGAGCGTGCAGTCGAAGTACCGGGTGTCTCCGCAGCGCTCCACGTTGTAGGTCTCGATGGGGTGGGGCTTGCCGTGGGCGTTTACGGTGCCGCGCTCGTTCGTGGCGGCGTGCGTGGTCTCGAAGGACTCGACCTTCACCGACTCCAGCTTCAGCTTGAGCATCGTGGTACTCCGTTGGGGGGAACTACGCTCACCGGCATTCGCACGGCGAGGAACAAAGATCGGAAATCAGCCGAAGGGGGGACGCCACGAATCGGCATCTCCCTCTTGCGTTCACCCGCGGGCGGTCACGACGTGCAGTCGGCCGTCTTCTCGATCCAGCAGTAGTTGCCTCCGCAGGTGTTGTACAGCCGCGTGCAGCCGTAGGTGCAGTCCGGGAACTCCGTGTAAGGGCAGGTGCGCGGATCGTACGAAGCGTGGCAGGTGTTCGGATCGTACGTCTCGGCGTAGCAGATCACGCAGTACGAGGGGCCGGTGTCCCTGGTGCCGGTGTCGATGTCCGCGTGGCCCTCCACGGTGCCGCGCGCCTGCGCACCGCGGGACGTGGTCTCGAACGACTCCACCTGCAGCGACTCCAGCTTGAGCTTGCGCATCATCGGCTCCCGTGCGGTGCGTTGAATAGCTCGCCTGCGGTCACAGGCAATCTCGCACGATTTTTAACAGATTGTGGCGGATTACGCAATCTGGTTCCACCGCTGGGGACCGTGACTGCCTGCTTCGCTGTCCGGCTGGCGGGTGGCCGACGCTGCCAAAAAAATGAGCGGCAGCCGCGGATACCAGGCTCCACGGCTGCCGATTGCGCTTGTCGTCCAATGAGCCGACGCGGCGTCCGCTACGGCTCGCGCGTCAGCCGCATCTCGAAGAAGCGGTGCCAGCGCTGGCCGTCGCGGGATATCTCGCCCACCTCGTACCAGCGGCCCTCCTCGTCCAGGCGGATGGTGTAGCGGATGCGGCCCGCGCCGGGCTGGTCGAACGCCCACACCATCTCGTCATCGCCCACCGTGACGTCCACGTCCACCCATCCCCCGCCGCGGTACGCGCGCATGGCCCAGCCGCCGCGCCGCTCGTCGTACGACACCACGCCCAGGGCCTGGTGCACCACCCGGTAATCCGCCGCGCCCTCCGTTCCCGTCCACCCCAGCCCCTCCACCAGCAGCACGGATCCGTCCAGCTTCGGCCGCGCCGTCTCCAGCACCGACGCGCGCTCCTGCTGCCCGGGTCCCATCGTCGTCACACCCTCGCCGCGCCAGGTGCCGTGGAGAAACGCCAGCCGCTGCATTTCCCGCGCGGCGGCGGCGGTCGCGTCGGGCGCCTGCGCGGCGGCCGGTGCGGCGGCGAACAGGAGCGAGAGCGCGAGGATGGAGAATCGCATGGTCGTCCTCCGGGTGAGGAGTGGGACTACGGTGATGATCCGGAGCCGGGGGCGGGCCCCTCCAGCCCCAGCAGCGCGGCGAGCTGATCCACGTATTCGCGGAACGCCGCGCGTCCCGCCGGCGTAAGGCGATACCGCGTGACGGCGCCGCGCCCTTCCAGCTCCCTGCGCACCGCCACGAACCCGGCCTCCTCCAGCTTGCGCAGGTGCGAGCCCAGGTTGCCGTCCGTGGCGCCCAGCCGGTCACGAATGTGGGTGAACTCCGCCTCCTCCACGCCCGCCAGCAGCGACATCACCCCCAGCCGCAGCCGCGCGTGAATCCTTTCGTCCAGCCCCCCCGCCAGCTCCGGCTCAGGCAACCGCCACCGCCCGCCGCGCCCGCAGCATCAGCCAGAGCCCCGGCAGCGTCTGCAGCAGCAGGACGAGCGCGGCGGTCACCACCAGCCCGTGGCGGCCGGGCCACAGCAGCATCAGCAGCGCGCCGGCCCACCAGAGGAGGGCGGCGCCCTGCATCCACCGGCTCCCCACCAGCAGGCCGGTGACGAAGAACCCGCAGCCCATCACCGCCGCCAGCACGCCGGTGATGGCGGCGACGTGCACGCCGCCGCCCGCCGGCGCCGCAAAGCCCAGCAGCATCATCGTCACGCCGGTGCCGGTCCAGGTGCCGCCCAGCATGCGGCTGGTGGCGGAGCGCACCCGCTCCCGCCGCCCTTCCGTCACGATCAGCGCCAGCGAAGCCAGCCATCCCAGCGCCACCGCGACGGCCCACGCCCAGGTGATGGTGCGGGTGTCGCCGCGCGCGCTCAGCACGTACGTGGCTGCGAGCGCCGCGCTGGTCAGCACCCCCCACGCGACAAAGTGCGGGCCGGCCGTGTGCACCACGCGCTGTCCGTCTTCCATCAGCCGGCGGATGGCGGCCAGGTCCTCTCGTGCCTGCGTATGCGGATCCATCCACTCCCCTCATGCTCTGAAGCGCAGAGTTGCTCTGCAGAACAGAGTAACGGAGCATACCCCGGCGCACAAGGATTACGTTCGACCCGTCAGGCTGGCGGGGGTGCCGGCGCGGGGATGCCGTTCTCGCGCATGTACTTGTCCAGCCCGGCACGGGCGGTGGAGCGCACCCTGTTCTGAAGGATGGGCGTCCAGCCGAGCAGCAGCCCCGCGGGGCCCAGCGCCTGGCGCGCCCACGCGTAGAAATCGAAGGTGTCCGTGTGGCGAATGATGAGCCCGTCGCGGAACTCGAACTCCGCATCGATGCGGTTGTGCACCGGCCGCCCCGTCTGCCCGAAGGTGTAACGCGCCTCCCAGTGCGCGCGGCCGCGGGCGTCATCCGCCTCCACGTTCAATGCCTCGACCTGCAGATCCTTCGCCCGCGCGCAGAGCATGGCCCACATCGCCCCCGCCTCCGGGCCGCGCAGCTCGCCGAACGCGGGGTCGCTGAACACCACGTCCGGGTGATAGCACGCCCGCATCCCCCCCGCGTCCAGCGCCGCGAAGGAGTCGTAGAACCGGTGGATCAGGGCTGCGTTGGGATGCATCGTCTTCACGGGGGATACGGCGAGCCGCCGGGGCCCACGCGGCTCCGGCGGCCCCTCACGCGATCAGAACGTTCCCGGCTGATCGTCGATGGGGATGATGTTCTCCGCGTCGGGCTCCGGCTCGTGGGTAATGCCGGGCGCCGGGTGCCGCTCCGTCTCCACGGGCGGCTCCGCGGGCGGGGGCGCGCCGCGGTCTTCGCGCGGCACGGAATCGGGGTAGCGGTCCTGGTCAATCGCGGCGTCTCCTCGTCCGGTAACGTGCGGCTCAGCCGATCGCATCCGCACTAACGCACTTACACACTAACGCTGCCGTACCCCGTCTCACGACGGATACGTGTACGGCGCCTGCAGCCCCAGCGGGAACCCCAGCAGCCAGTAGGCGATCAGGAACACCGTCCAGGTGAGCAGGAACGCCACCGAGTACGGCAGCATGATGCTGACCAGCGTGCCGATGCCCGTGCTCTTTACGTACCGCTGCGCGTACACCACCACCAGGGGAAAGTACGGCATCAGCGGGGTGATGATGTTGGTCGTCGAGTCGCCGATGCGGTAGGCCGCCTGGGTGAGCTCCGGCGAAAGGCCCAGCTGCATCAGCATGGGCACGAAGATGGGCGCCAGCAGGGCCCACTTGGCCGAAGCCGAGCCGATGAGCAGGTTCACCGCCCCCGCCAGCAGGATGATGCCGATGATGGTGACCTGCGCCGGCATGGCCAGCGCCTGCAGCCCGCTGGCCCCCTTGAGCGCCAGCAGCGCGCCGATGTTGCTCTTGCCGAACGAGGCGATGAACAGCGACGCGAAGAACGCGAGGACGATGTAGTAGCCCATGGTGCTCATGGACCGGCTCATCCCCTTGATGATGTCGCGGTGCGACTCGACCGTCCCGGCCGCGTAGCCGTACACCACGCCGGGTATGAGGAAGAGGAGGAAGATGAGCGGCACGATGGCCTGCATCAGCGGCGCCGTGGACAGCGTGAGCGATCCCTCCGGGCTGCGCAGCGCGGATCCCGCGGGCCACGAGGCCCAGACCAGCACCGCGACGCCGGCCGCCAGCGCCAGCATCGCCATCAGCAGCCCCCGCCGCTCCTTCGGCCCCACCTCGTCGAACCTGGGGATCTCGTCCGGGTCGCCGTCGATGACCGTGCCCGCCAGCCGCGGCTCGATCACGCGGTCCGTCAGGTACCATCCCACCGCCACGATGAGCACGCTGGACGCGCCGGTGAAGAACCAGTTGCTCAGCGGGTTCACCAGCCGCTCGGGGGCAATGATCTGCGCCGCCTCCTGCGTGAGCCCGGCCAGCAGCGGGTCCAGGCTGCTGGGAACGAAGTTGGCGCTGAACCCGCCGCTTACGCCCGCGAACGCCGCCGCGATCCCCGCCAGCGGATGGCGCCCCGCGGCGTAGAAGATCACGCCGCCCAGGGGAATCACCAGCACGTACCCCGCGTCGGCCGCCGTGTGGCTTACGATGGCCACCAGGATCAGCATGGGCGTGAGCAGCGCCCGCGAGGTCACGTTCAGCAGGCTCTTGAGCGCCGCGTTGATGAACCCCGTGTGCTCGGCCACGCCCACGCCCAGCAGCGCCACCAGCACCACGCCCAGCGGGTGAAAGCCCGTGAAGGTGGTGACCATGGTGCTCAGGAACGCGGCGATCTCCGTGCCGGCCAGCAGGTTCACCACCCGCAGGGGCTCGCCGCTGCGCGGGTCGATCTCGGTGAACTGCACGGGCGCCAGCAGCGCGCTGAGGCCCCAGACCACCAGCAGCAGGATCAGGAACAGCGCCGCCGGGTCCGGCAGCCGGTTGCCCGCCCGCTCGATGCCGTTCAGCACCCGGTCCAGAAAGCGGGGCTTCGCGGCGGGAGCGGTGGACGCGGGAAGTGGATCGGGTTGCGTCACGGCGTGGGCGGTTCAGGGGTGATTGACGGGGCCGCGTGGGTCCCGGTCTCCCCGCCGAAGACGGGGAGCGCGGCTGCGGAACGGGGAAGGCTGGCGGAAAGAGTAGGCGCGCGGCGGCGCCGGATCAAGGACCGCGGGGGCGCGCACCGCCGGCGCCCGCCGCGGGGCGCCGTCAGACCTTGCTGTGCGGTGTCTCCACCGTACGCGTGCCGTCGGCGTGGTCGGTCACGTGCATGTCGCCAAAGATGTGCGGCGCCTCGGCCGTGAGCACCTCCAGCACCCTGGTGGCCAGGTTGCGGATCTCCACGTCGGCGCTGCCGCTGCCGCGCATTTCCATGAAGTGCCGCCACGCCCGCGCGTTCCCCGTGACCACGATCTTGGTCTCCGCGCAGTTGGGCAGCACCGCGCGAGCCGCCTGCCGCGCCCGCTTCTTTCGCATGGTCGCCGGCCCGTCGTCGCCCACCTGGTCCGTCATCTCCTCCAGCAGCGAGCGGTAGCTTTCCAGCGACTGCTCGCACGCGGCTTCCCAGATCTCGTACGCGCGCGTGCCGCCGCTGATCTCCGGCGGCTGCACGAAGGCGATGTTGGATTCGTCCACGTACCGCTGGCTCAGCTGCGAGAACCCGAAGCCCGCGCGGTGGCGGATGAGCTCGTGCGTGAGCGAGCGGCTGATGCCCTCCAGCAGCAGCGTCCACACCGCGTGCTCCAGCACGCTGCCGTGCTTGGTGCGCAGGATGTTGCCCAGGTACGACTCGTTGGTGGTCCGCCCCGGGATGCTCCTGTGCCCGCCCTCCAGCCCCGCGTCCTCACCGAAGCTCAAGTAACAAAGCCGTCCCGCGAACTCCGCCACCACCTCGCCCGCGACCTCGCTGTCGCTGTGCCAGCGGATGTGCTCGGGGTAGACGAACTCCTGGCGTGCCAGTACGGTAACGCGCGGCTCGCGGATGATCTGCATCGGCGGACGGCCTTCTGGAGGGGTGAATGCTCGGGCTGGACAAGCTAGGCCGCCTGCCCGCGCGCGTGCAAGGCGCCCGCGGTCCGCGCCGTGCGGTTGGCGAGCCGGCCGCCCACACGCGCCTGGTGAATCGCCGATGTCTCCACCACACCGCTCCGAACCCGCGTCCACGAGTCCGCGCCGGCGGACGTCGCGCTTCTCCAGCGGCGAGTTCATGCGCTCCTGGAGCGGATCGCGCGTCCGTGCTCTGTCGCTGGCCGCCACGCTCCTGCTGTGGAGCTGCGCGCCCGCGTACCACATGCCCAGCCGCACCGGGACGGGGGAGGACTGCAACGGGTGCGTGCCGCGCGGCTCGCGGGCGGGGGTGCGGTTCCAGTTCGATCCGTGGATGCCGGGCGGCGACAGCTCGTCGGTGCTTACGGTGGTGTTCGACGACGGGCGGCAGGTGCGCACCACGAACAGCACCGAGTGGAACGGCTCCGTCCGCGACCGATGGTCGCCGTACTTCGAGACGGCGGCGGGGCGCGGCGACTCGCTGCGGGTGACCGCCATCCTGCGGACGCCCGCGGGCGACACGCTGGCCGTGGGCCACGTGGCCCTGCCGCTGCAGCGCGACTGGTGGTGGGGCGTGCGGTGGGACGTGGCCCGGCTTTCCACCATCCGCAGCCTGCCGTACCTCGACCCCGCACGGTACGCGTGGTACTTTCCGCTCCGCACCGACACGGGTCAAGCCGACCCCCGCGCCCTGTACGCGCGCGTGGGCACCCGGTCCATCTCCAGGCCCACGCCCCACTGACCGAAGCCCTGACGGATGCGCATTGCGTCGATGCTTTCCAGCGCCACGGAGATCGTGTACGCGCTGGGGCTGCAGGACCACCTCGTCGGCATCTCCCACGAGTGCGACTACCCGCCGCAGGCGCTGCGCCTGCCGCGCCTGAGCCGCTCGCGCTTTGACCCCGCGGGGCTGACCAGCGGCGAGATCGACGCGGAGGTGCGGCGGTGCATGCTGGAGTACGGCAGTGTCTACGAGGTGGACGTGGATGCGCTGCGGCGCGTGCGGCCGGACGTCATCCTCACCCAGGCCGTGTGCGAGGTGTGCGCGGTGCCCACGGGCTCGGTGAACGACGCGGTCGCCGAGCTCGATCATCCGCCCACCGTCGTTTCGCTGGACGCGCACACGCTTGAGCAGATCCTCGCGACGATGCGGCAGGTGGCGGACGCGGCGGCCCAGCCCGCGCGCGGAGAGGATGCGGTGGCGCGGCTGCGGGCGCGCATCGACGGCGTGCGAGAGGCGGTGGCGGACCGGCCGCGTCCACGAGTGCTGGCGCTGGAGTGGCTGGACCCGCCGTTCGCGCCCGGGCACTGGGTGCCGGAGATGGTGATGATCGCGGGCGGCGACAACCTGGTGGGCACGGCGGGGTCGCACTCAGCGGAGATCCCGTGGAGCGCGGCGCAGAACCTGGATCCCGACCGCCTGCTGCTCGTCCCCTGCGGCTACGCGATGGACCGTGCGCGGCAGGACGCGGACGAGGCGCGTGGCCGCCTGCGCCAGCTGGCCGCGGCCGCCATCGACGACGGCCGTGCGGCGGTCGGTGACAGCGCGTGGTTCAGCCGCTCGGGCCCGCGCGTGGTGGAGGGGATCGAGGCGCTGGCCGCCTGGCTGCACCCGGACGCCGGCCTCACCCCGCCCGCCGGGCGCGTCCTGGAGACGTGGCGGTAGCCCTCCACTTCGAACGAAGGCCCGCGCCGGATGGGTGTGGTGCTCGGCGAGCGCCCCCTCCGCACGGGTTCACCCCCTGCACATTCGCGGACCACGTGCGGGCGCGGACGGATGCGTGCGGGAGAGGGGTGCAGGGGAGAGGGCCCGCGCGCGTCCGGCGGTCCGATCCCGGCGACGGAACAAAGGCCGGCACAGGGTAGAACGATGGCCGCGATGCCCATCCACCTTGTCATTTCGCGGGTTTGAACGCACCCTGTACGCGGCACGCAAGGCGCGCGGCTTGCAAACCCGCGCGGCCACACGCGTTTGTAGCATCCGAATCAACATCACCTGTACCGCACCTGCGAGAGGGCGAGCCATGCGACTTCCCACGCGCGTTCACGGAATGCTGGACTACCTGCTGGGCGCCCTGCTCATCGGCGCGCCATGGCTGTTCGGCTTCGCGGCGGGCGGCGCGGAGACCTGGGTGCCGGTCGCTCTGGGCGCCGGCGTGCTGCTGTACAGCGGGTTCACGGACTACGAGCTGGGTGTCGTAAAGAAGCTGCAGATGCCCGCACACCTGCTGCTGGACGCGCTGGGTGGGCTGCTGCTGGCCGTTTCTCCGTGGATGTTCGGCTTCGACGAGCTGGTCTGGGCCCCGCACGTCGCGCTGGGGCTGGTGGAGGTCGCCACGGCCGCCATCACCAACACCGTCCCCGGATATGAGCGTCGCCGCGCGGGCCGCTGACGACGAAATCGTAGATCCCCTCTGCGAAGACGCGACCGGCGCCGAGCCCCGGTCGCGCATCTCCGCGTACGCCGAGACGGAGACGGGCGTGCACGCGTACCCGCTCGCCCAGGCGCTGGAGGTGATCGAGCGCGGACGCGGCAGCAAGCGGAACGACGACCCGCCGCTGGTGTGGATCGACATCGCCGCGCCGGGCGTGCCCGAGGGCGAGTTCCTTCGCGAGCAGCTGGGCTTTCACCCGCTGGCGGTGGAAGACACGGTGCGCGGCCGGCAGCGTCCCAAGATCGACCGCTATCCCGGCTACTTCTTCCTCGTGATGTACGCGGCGCGCATCAACCCGGCGCGCGAGCGGATGGCGCTCAACGAGCTGCACGCGTTCATCGGCGAGAACTACGTGGTCACGGTGCACGACCACCGCATCGAGGAGATCACGGCCGTCCTGGCCCGCTGGCGCGGCTCGCCCGACCGCTTTCGCGCGCCCGGCGTGCTGGCGCACGCGCTGCTGGACCTGGTGGTGGATGGATACTTTCCCGTTCTGGACCACTTCTCGGAGCGGGTGGCGGAGCTGGAGACGGGCGTGTCGGAGGGGCGGCCGGGGGAGGGGATGCAGTCGATCCTCACGATGCGGCGCGAGCTGGCGCTCTTCCGGCGGATGGTGGGGCCGGAGCGCGAGCTGGTGGGCTCGCTGCTGCGGCGCGACATCCCGTTCCTGCAGCCGGAGATGATGCCGTACTTTCAGGACGTGCACGACCACGCCATCCGCGTGGCGGAAGAGATCGACACGCTGCGCGACCTGCTGAACGGGGCGATGGAAGGCCAGATTTCCCTCGCCTCGCACTCGCTGAACCAGACGATGCGGCTGATGGCGGCGTGGTCCATCATCCTGATGGCGATGGCGTGGATCGCCGGCATCTACGGGATGAACTTCCGCATCATGCCCGAGACGCAGTGGACCTGGGGCTACGGCTGGGCGCTCGCGCTCATGCTGGCGGTGGGGACGGTCCTGTTCGTCTACTTCAAGCGCAAGGACTGGGTCTGAGCGGACACGTCCTCCTGAAAACCGAACGTTTGATTTCCTGAGTCATTCGGCGCTGCGCGCACCCTGTGGGATGAAAGTCGCTCGCGCCGCGGCTGTCGTTTCGAAGGAGGCGCCGCGTGATCGCTGCCGGTGCAAAAACCTGTGGCGCCGACTGAGAAATCTACTCGCCCGGGCAAGTGCCACGCCCCGCTCGACGGACCTCGTAGGGATTCCTTTCTATTCAGGGAGCGCCCGCGCGGCATTCGACCGCTGGCGGCACTCTGCGGCGCGACCGAAGGATCTCCTTTCCGACACTGGGGGACCGGCTCCGGAGCGGGACGCCGGCCCCGCGGTTCTGCCGGCAAGCTCCTTCGGCCGCGCCAACGTGAAAGTGGCGCCTCCATGAGTGGAAGACCGCTGGGCGAGCCGGTGCGAGAAACGGGTCACCAGCACGGGTGAGTAGATTTCTCAGTCGGCGCCGCGGGTTCCTGCACGGGCGGCGATCACGCGGGCGCCTCCTTCGAAATGACAGGCACGGCGTGCGCGACGTTCATGGTACAGAGTGCGCGCCGCGCCGGATGCGTCAGGATGATCGGTCTGGCGTCACGATTCACGAGGCCCCGGCGAAACTCAGCCGGGGCCTCTTCCGTTCCCCAGAAGGCGCGGCACGGAATGCTTGGCGGATCGCATCCTGAGCCTTATCTGTTTATGGCTCGCTCCTTCCCGCTCCGCCGTGGTCCCCCATCCTCCCACTCCGCGCCGACCGACGGCGCGTCCGCCCTCATCCGCGAGGTCTACATGCAGAACGGCCACCTCTCCACGCTCCGCGACGCGTTGTCGCGGATGATGGACGTATTTCGCCGCGAGTGGATGCTGACGGCGATGGGCATCCTCGGCATCGTGCTTGGGATCGGATGCGCGGTGGCGATCGGGGTGCGCGGGAGCGAGCTCGTCGGCACCGAAGGGCATTTGCGCAAGGCGATGACGTTCGACATCGCGGTGGGCATCTACCTGCTCACCCTGGTGCTGATGGTGCCGCTGGCGCGCTTTTCCCGCGCCGGCGGCTGGGTCTGGCGCGTGTCGCTCACGCTGCTGACGCTGTACGCGTTTGCGATCGAGAACGTGCAGGTCGCGCGCGGCATCGATCCGCGCTTTACCCGCGTGGGGAGCACGACGGATCAGATTCTGGGCGGCGTCTTCTTTCTGACGGCGATGGGGATGATCGTCACGTTCGTGATCCTTGCGGCAAAGGTGCTCATCCGCCGCGCGCAGGGGGCGCAGGGGCCGCTGCTGCTTTCCCTTCGCTACGCCGCGCTGGGGACGATGGGCGCGTTCGCGGCGGGGTTCTGGATGAGCGCGGCGCAGGGCTCGCGCACCGGCGCGGAGGGGAGCATTCTGCCGCTGCACGCCATCGGCTTCCACGGACTGCAGGCGCTGCCGCTGGTCGCCATCCTGCTCGCCTGGGCGGGCGTGGAGGCGCATCGCGCCAGGCCATGGGTGCACGCGGCGGGCGTGGCGTGGCTGGCGGCGTGCGCGGCCATCGCCTGGCAGACGGCGCAGGGGCGCTCGGTGCTGGAGATGTCGCCCGCCACGGCGCTCGCCGCCGCCGCGCCAGGCCATGGGTGCACGCGGCGGGCGTGGCG
>DATABT010001090.1:0-4699 GCA_036259455.1 Longimicrobium sp.
GATCCCGCCCGCCCCGGCGTGGCCGCCCCCACGCGCATTGCCGCCGCCATCTCCGCGTTCGACGACTACCTGGACGCCAGCTCCTCCGCCTTCCTGGCCGACCCGTCCGACGAGCTGCTGGCCGTACACGCGGTGCTCACGAGGCTGGTGAACGGCGGGATCGAGAACCACGGACGCCCGGAAACGCGCGCCGTGCCGGGGAGCGGCGGGCTGGCGTGCGCCGTGGCGGGCGTGCACAAGGAGGTGCCGCTGACCGGGCGCGACAGCAGCACGGACGACGAGCGGCGGCCGTTCGCCATGTGCACGGTGGCGGAATCCGGCCCGGTGCAGGTGTACGGGCTCATCACCTCGTCCGGTGACAGCCTGGCCATCGTGGAGGGCGAGGAGCGCATGCTGCGCGACGCGTATCCCGCCGTGCCCACCGCCACGGAACTGGCGTGGTACCACGCGGGCGCCAACATCACCGTCGGGCGCGACGGCTACGGCAAGTGGAGCGGCATTCGCGAGCTGGTGCCGGGGAGCGTGGCGCTCTTCGGCCGCTACGAGGGGGTGAACGTCTACGCCGCGCCCGGCGTGCCGCGCCCCGGCTCCGTCTACGTCCCCGTCGGCGGATGCGGCTTCCAGGAGTACCGCCTCAACCGCGCCAACGCCAACCTGCGCGGGTGAACGGGTGAGCGGGTGAACGGGTGAGCGGGTGAACGGGTGAACGGGTGAGCACAGACCGGGCGACGAAAGGTCGCCCGGTCTGTTCCCTTTCCATGGAGCCGGGGATCTCAGTCAAATAAGCGGCCGATCAGAAACCCGCCTCGCTGCTGGGATTTTCAGCCGCCGGCACCAGGTTTGGGGCCCTCCAGTCAAATGACCATCAAATAGCATCAGGCCCAGAACGGCACGTAGCGGGCATGCTTCCGCGAGCGGTTCTCCGGGTCGAACGGCTTGATCAGCCCCGCTTCCAGCGTCTCGCCGATGATCCGCGATGCCATGGCGGCATTGGCGTCGCTGATCCCGAAGCGCCCGCGCAGGGTCGCGTTCGTCATCTGCTTGATTGATGTCGAGACAGAGAAATTCCTGCATTTAGCGCATGGCCGGCAACGCCTCCGATTGTCCTGCCAGCAGGGCGTGTATCGCTGCCCGCGCGTGGCGGGTTCGGAGGGACTTTTTCGGCCCGACACGATGGCGTGGGGATCGTGGCAACTTGAGCGGCAGGGCGCGGAGGGCTACAGGACGGACGCGCTCGGCAGATCCGCCGGAACGGCCGCTCCGCCTCCTGGAGCGGCCTGCGGAGAGAACCCAGTCAAATAGGCATTGCGAGAAGAAGGGGCGTATTTACTTGATAATCGTGCGCGAACCGCTCGCAATCCGGCCCTCTGGTCAAATAACCATCAAATAACCCACGGGCCACCAGGAGCCCGGCGTACGCCCCGACGGACGTTCACACGGGCAGGCGGTGCAGGCGGAAAAGCCGAAGCAGCCGCCCCAGCTGTTCGCGGCGCAGGGCGCGCGTGATCTCGACCTCCGCAATGCGGGGGGTGCGGCGGAGGGCGGCGCGCAGGTAACCCCACCAGAACGCGGCACCGGCCAGGCCGTACGGACGGTTGCTGGCCATCAGGTACGCGCCGCGGGCCAGCGCGTACAGGGGGTGGCTGCCGATGGTCCACGCGCCCTCGCCCCACTTCACGCGGCCGCGCAGCACGCCGTTGTACGAGCCGTGGGGCCGCAGGTGCTCCACGCGCAGCGGCAGCCAGCCGGTGCGCCACCCCTTTGCCCGCATGGCCACGCCGTCCACGATGTCCCAGCTGTAGGTGGGGACGAATCCGCCGATCTCGTCGAAGGCGCGGCGGCGCATGGTCTTGAGCGCGCCGGCCACGTGGTGCGCCGGCATCCGCCATCCGCGCGCCTCGCCACCCACCTCCTCGTACGGCACGCCGCCGGCCATCCCCCAGCCGGGGTTCGCGTCCAGGTGGTCCAGCAGCGTCTGGAAGTAGTCCGGCGGGAACTCGATGTCCGCGTCCAGGCGGGAGACGTACGTGAAGTCCATCTCCCGGCACCGGTCGTACGCCGCCAGAAAGGCGGGGACCACGCCGTCTTCGTGCGTGCGGGGGATGCCGGCGGGGCGGGAGACCAGGTGCAGCGCCGGCCAGTCCGCCCGCATCTGGCGGACGATGGCCGCGGTGCCGTCGGTGGAGCCGTCGTCCACCACGTAGACGAGGTCGGGCGGCCCGGTCTGGGCGCGCAGGGAGCGCAGCATGCGGCCGATGAAGCGCTCCTCGTTCTTGGCGACCACGATGGCGACGTGACGCATCACATCCCCCTTTCGCGACGCGTGGGGGAGGATGATGCCCGGCGGCGGGGTCCAGAGGGCATTGTGGGGGCAGTATCAACTTTCACATGCAACCGGTCGATCAAAGCCCCGCCGCCGGGTACGGCAAGCGCGATGCGCGATCCGCGCGTAGCAGTCCGGTGCAGATGCGCACACATCATAGACGGCCTCGTCTCGAAGTTTTCCCAGCCTCCCTCCGCGAGGGCATCCTCGCGAAGCGCGAACAGGCACGATCGCCTGTGTTCGCGGATGGATCACGCGGCACCCGCCCGGGCGACGAAGCGCGCGGCGGCGGGGGTTCATGCCATCGGCGCGACGGCCGCCAGCGGCTCCGCGCGCGGTGCAGCCGTGGCGCCGGACGGAAGACGCGAGTGGTCCAGCCACGCCTGGAACATCAGCACGCTCCACAGTTCGGCGCTCCGGTCGCGCGCGCCGCGCGCGTGCTCGGCCCAGCGGCGGCGGATGGGCCGCGGATTGAAGTAGCCGTCCTCGCGCAGGCGCCGCTCGTCCAGCAGCGACTCCGCCCAGTCGCGCAGGGGGCCGCGCAGCCACGCGTCCACCGGGGTGCAGAACCCCATCTTGGGCCGCTCCACCAGGGCGCGCGGCACGTACCGGTACAGCAGCCGGCGCAGCACGCGCTTGCCCTCTCCCCCACCCACCTTCATCCCCGCCGGCAGCCGCCAGGCGAACTGGGCGATGCGCGGGTCCAGCAGGGGCATTCGCCCCTCCAGCGAGACGGCCATGGTGGCGCGGTCCACCTTGGCCAGCATGTCGTCCGGAAGCGTGGTGGCAAAGTCGCGCAGCATCATCCGCTCGCGAACGTCGCGCAGCCGCGGCCAGGGGTCCGCCTGCCGGTCCGCGTCCGGCGCCGCCCCCAGCACGGCCGCCGCCGCCGCGCCGCCGCGCCAGTCCGTCACCAGGGAGTCGAACGCCTCCGCCGCGGTTCCGGACGGCAGCACCTCCGCCAGCCGGTGCAGCCGCGCGCCCGGCGACCGCCGCCCGGCCAGCGGACGGAGCACCGCGTCCCACCGCTCCGCCGGCACCGCGCGCAGCAGGGTGGCGGCGCGGCGCAGCGGACGCGGCACCCAGCGGATGGAGCGCCAGAGCGCGTGTGCCCGGCGGTAATGGTCGTAGCCGCCGAACAGCTCGTCGGCGCCGTCCCCGCTGAGCGCCACCGTCACATGGCGGCGGGCCAGGGCGGCCACCAGCGTGGTGGGGATCTGCGATGCGTCCGCGAAGGGCTCGTGGTAGATCTCCGGGATGCGGGGGACCACGTCCAGCGCGTCCCGGGGCGTCACGTACAGCTCGGTGTGGTCCGTGCCCAGGTGCTCCGCCACCGCGCCGGCGTGGCGCGCCTCGTTGTAGCGCTCCTCGTGAAAGCCGATGGTGAACGTCCGCACCGGCCGCGCGCTCTGCGCCTGCATCATCGCCACCACCAGCGACGAGTCCACGCCGCCGCTCAGAAAGGCGCCCAGCGGCACGTCCGCCTCCATGCGGATGCGCACCGCGTCGCGCGCCAGCGCGTCCAGCCCGGCGACGGCATCGTCCTCCGACCCGCGGAAGGGGTCGCGCGCGGCGGCCTCGGCCAGCGAGGCGGGGTCCCAGTACGCCACCGGCTCCGCCTCCGTCCGCCCCCGCACGGCCAGCACCGTCCCCGGGGGGAGCTTGCGGATGCCGAGGTAGATGGAGCGCGGCGCGGGAACGCACTTGCGCCGCAGATACAGCGCGAGCGCGTCGCGGTCCACGTCCGCGCGAAATTCCGGGTGCGCGCGCAGGGCCCCGGGCTCCGAGCCGAAGAGAAAGGCATCTCCCGCCCAGCCGCAGTACAGCGGCTTTTCCCCCGCCCGGTCGCGCGCCAGCCAGAGCACGCGCTCCGCCCGGTCCCAGGCGGCAAGGGCGAACATCCCGTTGCACCGCTCCACCGCCCCGCGCACGCCCCACGCCGCGATCGCGGCCACCAGCACCTCGGTGTCGCTGCGCCCCCGGAAGCGGTGGCCGGCGCGCTCCAGCACGCCGCGCAGCGCCACGTGGTCGTAGATCTCGCCGTTGTAGCTCACCACCCAGCGGCCACATGCGGACGCCATCGGCTGGTGGCCCAGGGGGGAAAGGTCCAGAATGGACAGCCGGCGGTGCCCGAGCGCGATCCCCGCCTCCCCGTCCATCCACACCCCCTCGTCGTCCGGGCCACGATGCGCCAGGGCGCGCGTCATGGCCGTAGCGGCGGGGGCGTCGTGGCGCCGCAGCCCGCCCGGGCGGTAGATGCCGGCGATTCCGCACATGGCCTCAGCCCTCCTCCGTCCGCAGCCGCCGCCGCGCACATCGCTATCAACGCCACCCAAGCGGCCCATCGGACTTGCTGCATCGCTTTACCTGAATTTT
>DATABT010001091.1:0-1583 GCA_036259455.1 Longimicrobium sp.
TAGGGAATAGGGAATAGGGAATAGGGAATAGGGAATAGGGAATAGGGAATAGGGAATAGGGAATCGCGGGACGGGCCCCGGCGCGATGGAGGATTTTGTGCGGGACGGGCCCCGGCGCGATGGAGGATTTTGTGCAGTACGGGGGATGCGTTCACCCGGGGCATGGGCGCCCGGCAGGGTGGGGGACAGACACACGGGGAGGAGCGATGCGGTGGAACGCGTGGGCGCGGTGGGCATCGGCCGCCGCATGGACGCTGATGCTGGTGCTGGCCGCCGCGGCATGCGGCGGCGGCGGCGGTGACCGCCCGAACGGAGGAGAGGGCGCGGGCGACGAGGGCGTCGGCGCGGGGCACCCCACCTTTACCGGCGCGGCGCCCGGCGGCACCCTCATCTTTCTGGCCGAAGGCGACGCGGACGACCTGAACCCGCTCACCTTCGACAACACCCAGTCGTACCAGATCGTCCACCTGCTCTTCCGTGCCCTCGCCCGCCGCGACAGCACGCTGAGCAACTACGTGCCCGACCTGCTGGAGTCGTGGGAGCGGCCGGATCCCGCCACCGTCATCCTCAAGGTCCGCCCCAACCTCAGGTGGCACGACGGGCAGCCGGTGACGGCGGAGGACATCGTCTTCACCATCCAGCGGCAGCAGGACAGCACCACCGCCTCGCCCCGGCAGGCGGACGTGGGCGCCGTGACCTCCGTGCGCGCCGTCGATCCGCGCACGGTTGAGGTCAAGCTCAACCGCACCGGGCCCAGCACGCTCAACGCGCTGCTGGAGGTCATCCCCGTCCCCCGGCACCTCCTGCAGAACGTGGAGCCGGCGCAGATGCGCTTTCACGCGTTCAGCCAGAACCCGGTGGGGAACGGACTCTTCAAGTTCGGCAACTGGACCAAGGGCCAGCAGATCACCGTCGTCGCCAACCCCGACGCGCCGGAGGGGCGCCCCGCGCTGGACCGCATCGTCGTCCGCGTGGTGCCGGACGCCACGGCGCGCCTTACGCAGCTGCTGAACGGCGAGGCCGACGCCATGAAGATCGCGCCCGAGCAGCGCGAGCAGCTGCAGAACGCGCGCGGCATTACGCTGCACACGGCGGCACAGGTGCGGCCGGGGTGGATCGCCTTCAACCAGCAGCGGCCCCCGGTCAACGAGCTGGCCGTGCGCCGCGCGTTCCTCATGGCCATCAACCGTGAGCAGATCGTCCAGGCGCAGTTCGGCGAGCAGGGCACGCCCGCGCTCTCGCCCATCGCCCCCGGCCTGCGCGAGCACAGCGCCGACGTGCGCCCCATCCCCTACGACCCCAACGCCGCGCGGCAGACGCTGGAACAGGCGGGATGGCGCGACACCAACGGCGACGGCATCCGGGAAAAGAACGGGCAGCCGCTGCGCATCGAGGTGGAGGTCAGCTCGGCGGACCAGACCCGCAAGGACATGCTGATCTTCATCCAGCAGGCCCTGCGGCAGGTGGGGATCGACCTCTCCATTCAGGAGATGGAGCGCGCCAGCTGGGTGGAGCGGCTGCGCGGGCGGCAGTTCATGGCCAGCTTCTGGGGATGGGGCTGGGGTCCGGGGGTGATGGGTCCC
>DATABT010001092.1:0-5262 GCA_036259455.1 Longimicrobium sp.
CCGGGGCCCGTCGATCATGTAGCCGGTCCGATCCGGGGGAACGAAATCCTTTACGGGCGGGACACGCCGTGGTTACACATGTTGACGCGGTGCCGCCGGCGCCGCGATTTCCTCATCCCATTCTTCATTCAGGAGCCGCTCCACATGAGCTACTCGGATCAAGGCGTCACCACGCGTCCCGCCGGCGACGGCCGGGTGGTCATCACCGGCGTTCAGATGCCGTTCGGGGACATGGTGATGCTGATCGTGAAGATCGTGCTGGCGTCCATTCCCGCGTACATCATCCTGTTCATCATCTTCGCGGTCCTGGCCGGCATCTTCGGCGGGCTGTTCGCCGGCATCATGGGTGTGGGCCGCGGCGGCATGTAGCCGCGATTCGTCTCCGCCTTCAACGGCGGCCCCGGGGCGCACGACGCGTCCGGGGCCGCTGCATTTTCAGACGCTCTGGTACGTGATCAGAACGGAGGCGAGCGCCGGCGCCCATTACCCGCTCGCCGGCGAGCTCGAAGAAAATCCCCATCTCCGGATAGACGAAGCTCCGGCGCGCGAGGGGCCGCGGGTTGGCGGGCCGGCCCAGGTCCACCAGGTCCGTGTACGGCGCGTTGGGCCGGATGCCGTTCACCGCGCCGGTCGGTCCAGTCCAGCGTCAGCGGCCGCGCGACGGAGAGCCGCCATCCGGCGGTGGGATCGGGCGCGCGGAACAGGTCCACGATGGGGATCCGGTACGGCATTCGGAAGTCGGAACGATGGACAGGCGCACACGCAATCTATCCGGCGAATCGAAACACCCGCCACGACACGATCCTTGACCCCCTCACCCTTTCACCCCCATCAGCCTTTCCCGTCCGGCGCGTCCACGGTAGCTTCTGGCGATGGAACCCCAACCGCCTGCTCGACCGGCTCCCATCATGATCCCGCGCATCATTCCGGCCGCCGCCGCCACGCGGCGCCGCCTTGCCGCATCCATCGCCGCCGCCCTGCTCTTCCCCGCGGCCGCGATGGCGCAGCACGCGGAGGAAGAGGCCGCGCGCTACTTCGACCGCATCCGCGGCGACAGCGCGGCGCTGGGCATCTTCATCCGCGAGATGCCCAAGGGCGGCGACCTGCACAGCCATCTCTCCGGCGCCGTCTACGCCGAAAGCTACCTGCGCTGGGCAGCGGAAGACGGGCTGTGCGTAAACACGGCGCGGCTCGCCATCCTCCTGCAGTCGTGCACGCCGGCGGACACCATGCGGCCGGCATCGATGATCCCCGACACGTCCATGCTGTACGCGCGGCTGGTGGACGCCATGTCGATGCGCAGCTGGGACAGCACGCGCATCAGCGGGCACGACCAGTTCTTCTCGACCTTCGCGCGCTTCAACTCCACCGACCGGCGCGTGGGCGACATGCTGGCCGAAGCCGCCACCCGCGCCGCGACCGGAGGGGTGCGCTACCTGGAGTTGATGATGACGCCGGACCGCCGCGCCGCGCGCACCCTGGGCGACCGCGCCGGCTGGACGGACGACTTCGCGCAGATGCGCGACACGCTGCTGGCGCTGGGGATGCGCGACGTGGCGCGCGCGGCGGCCGCGCGGCTGGACAGCGTGGAGGCGCGCCGCGACACGGTGCTCGGCTGCCTTCCCGGCGGCGCCCGACAGGCCGGGTGCGGCGTGGAGGTGCGCTGGCTGTACCAGGTGGCGCGCGGCAACCCGCCGCAGCAGGTGTTCGCGCAGATCCTGCTCGGGTTCCTGATGGCGTCCGCGGACGGCAAGGTCGTCGGGCTGAACCTGGTGCAGCCGGAGGACGGCGCGGTTTCCATGCGCGACTACTCGCTGCAGATGCGGATGATCCAGTACCTGCGCGGCGTCTACCCCTCCGTGCGCGTGACGCTCCACGCGGGCGAGCTGGCGCCGGGGCTGGTGCCGGACGAGGGACTGCGCTTCCACATCCGCGAAGCGGTGCGCGTGGCCGGCGCGCGGCGCATCGGGCACGGCGTGGACGTGCTGCACGAGGACAGCGCGCAGGAGCTGATGGCGCAGATGGCGCGCGAGGGGGTGATGGTGGAGATCGCGCTCACCAGCAACGACGTGATCCTGGGGATTCGCGGACCGGCGCACCCGCTGCACGCGTACATGGCGGCCGGCGTGCCCGTCGCGCTGGCCACGGACGACGAGGGCGTCGCGCGGTCGGAGATGACGCGGGAGTACCTGAAGGCGGTGCGTGACCAGGACCTGGGCTATCCCGCGCTCAAGACGATGGCCCGCACGTCGCTGCAGCACGCGTTCATCCAGGGCGAGCCGCTCTGGCGCGACCTGGCCTCGCTCACCCCCGCGCCCGCCTGCGCCGGGGGATGGGAGAGCGCCCGCTGCCGAGCCTTCCTGGCCCGCAGCCCCCGGGCCCGCCTGCAGCGCGACCTGGAGCGCCGCTTCGGCTGGTTCGAGCGCCGCGCCGCGCAGATGCTGGCCGAACCACGGCCGGCGATGCGTTGACGAGAAGCCTCACGCGAAGGGGGGCAGAGGAAAGAGAGGGGACGCGGAGATGGATGATCGGCATCTCCGCGTCCTCGTCTTTTTGCCTCCGCGTCGTCGGTGTGCCCGCTTCAGGTCCGCGCGCGGCGCACGGCCGGCGGGGCGTCGGCGAACTTGCGGTACTTGCCCAGCAGGGTGCCGATCATCACCTGCACGGGAAAGATAAAGCGGCGCACGAAGCGTGGAATCTCCTCCATTGCGAACTCGTCGCGGTAGCGCCAGGCCAGGTACGCCGCGTCGAAGGGGTCCGGACGCTTGCCGCCGCTGCGCTTCTGCGAGTCGTAGATGCCGCGGAGAAAGTACTCCACGCTGTCCGGCGGGCGGATGTAGCCGGTGCAGCGCAGTTCCTCCTCGCCCGCGTTCCAGAAGCGGTGCGGCTCGCCCGGGCCGAACGACACCGTCTCTCCCGGGCCGGCGTAGTGCGGCTCCTCGCCGGGCCGCTGCCATCCCAGCCGCCCCTCGGCAACCGTAATCGACTCTTCCTGCTGGTAGTGCACGTGCATGGGCGGGCCGCCGCCGGGCTGCACGCAGTTCTCCACCTCCAGCGTCTCTCCCTGCGGCGTGGACACCCGCCGCAGAAAGGTGAGCCGTTCGCCCTGGCCGTTCTCGATGGTGTGCGGATACGTGAACATGGATGCTCCGGAAGGGCTGACGATGAACCCGCGACGGGATGGGGAGGATACGGATCAGCCGCCCGCCTGCTCCTGGAAGCGGCGCTGGATCTCGTCGTTCGAGAGCGGCTGGCCGATGGCGTGGCCCAGCAGCCACTCGTGCCCGAACGGGTCGCGGATGCGGCACTGGCGTTCGCCGTGCGGCTGGTCCGCGGGCCCGCGCAGGATGACGGCGCCCGCCTGCACCGCGCGCCGGGCGAGCGCGTCGGCGTCGTCCACGTGCAGGTGGATGGTGGTGCCGGTGCCGCCGTACGCCAGCGGGCTGCGGATGCCGGCCTCGGGATGCTCGTCCGCCAGCATCATCGTCACCGGTCCCAGCCGCACCTCCGCGTGCCCCACGCGCCCGTCCCGCGACTGCAGGCGGAACGTCTCCCGCGCGCCGAACACGCGCGTGTAGAAGCCGATCGCGTCCGCCGCGCCGCGCACGCAGAGGTACATGAAGACCTCGTGGACGGCGGGAGACGCGCCCGCGGCGTCGCTCATCGCGTCTCCCTGGGCGCTTCGGGCCACCGAGATGTCATCGATCCGCCTGTTTGTCGCGGGTGGGCCATCAGAACGCCGCCGGCCGCCACTGCGGCGGAAGTGGAGGGCAGTGGAGGAACGAAATACTCGCGCGGGGGGCTCAGCCGGGCTCCGGGGGCGCCAGGGAGGGCGGGAAGAGCGATACGTCCACGATGCGCGTGCGCGGGACGAGGAGATCGGCGGACATGGACGTGAGCGCGTCGCGCAGCTGGCCGACGCCCAGGTCCCGGTCGAGGGTGAGGTACATCCCCCATTCCGGACCGGCGCCCGGGGCGGACGGAACGCGGATTACGAACGCCGATCCCCCCGCGGGGACCCGCACGGGAATCTCGCCCGTGATCGCGTCCACCTTCGCGATGGATGCCATGTCCAGCCATCGCGCCGCACCCAGCACGTCGGCGGCGTCGGAGAGCGTGCAGGGGGGATGCAGCCGCTCGCGAATCCGCGCGTGGAGTGCGCCGGCCCCCATCGGCTTTCCGGGCTGGGCCGTCATGGATCAGACCGTGGTCAGGGTGGTCACGCCCGTGCCGCCGACGCCGTCCCACGTGGCGGTGAGATTGTGGTCCAGCGCGCGGGTGCCTCCCGTGAGCGCCGGGTCGGTCGTGGTGACGGGGAGCGCCCAGGCCGGCGGGCCGTGGGTGGCCACGAAGCTCGCCGGCAGGGTCAGGTGCGGATAGAAGTCCGCGCGGCCCACCACGGAGGTCGTTCCCCGGGTGCCGGCGCCCACCGGCGGCTGTCCGTAGGTATCGGCCTTGTGCGGCGCGGTGGTGCCACCCACGAACACCTGCCCGTTGCGCACCTGCCACGCCTCCCAGATGGGGTACCATGACGGCTCCAGGCCATCGTAGCCGCCCTGCCCCGGCGTAACGGTGCTGCCCGCGCCGTCCTCGATGTCCTGCGTGACCATCACGTGCTGAACGATCCAGCCGTTCGTATGGCTGGTGACGTTGGCGAGGGACCACTTCACGCCCCAGCTGAAGCCGCCGTTGTTCAACGGCGTGGGGCCGCTCACCGTGCTCTTCTGCAGGTACGGGGGCAGCGGGTCGCCCAGCACCTCGTGCCGGCAGTAGTCGGCGTCGCCCATGATGCGGATGCACTCCGCCAGCTCGGTCGCCTCGCGGTACGGCAGCGTTCCGCCATGATTCATCCTTTCACCGGGCATGCCCCCACGGACGGGAGGTCCGCCCGTGATGGGCAGCCACTCCCGCTCCCCGCCCGGAGCGCCGGCCCTTTCGCCGGAGGCGGACGCGCGGCGCGCGGAGACGGGCACCCGGCTGAAGTCGTGCTGAAAGCGGCTCTCGCGTCGCGTGGCGGCGGCGTGCTCGCCGGTGGCGCGGGAGCGCGCGGCGGGGACGCGGTTGGGCGGGGTGTGTTCGGCGGACCGCGGCGGGCGGCCCGCGGCGGAGCGTGGGGCGAAGATGCGCATGCTGGATCTTCCTCCGGCGGACGGCGTTCCGCCCAAAGAAGGGGCCCGTCCGCGGAATCCGCAAGATTTTCCGCTGCCCGGGCACCGGGCGTGGAAAGGGGCGCCGCGGCGTGCGGCGCCCCTTGAGTTCCGT
>DATABT010001093.1:0-3682 GCA_036259455.1 Longimicrobium sp.
ATTCTGCAGTGGCGGGTCCGGACGCGCCCGCTCCCGCTCCCGCTCGACGCGCTCGCGACCTCCCCCACGTCTGGGGGAGATGGGCGAGGTTTACGAGCCCGGAGGGGGCGTGCGGACGGCGCCGGCGGAAACGTGACAGAGACGACGAGCGGTCCTTTTCATCCCGTGAGTGCGAAGATGTACGAGCAGATGGACGAGCAGCAGCAGGTCGAGCACCAGGCCGACGACCAGCCGCAGGGCGGCGAGTTCGACGTGGCCATCGTCGGCATGGCGGGGCGCTTTCCCGGCGCGCCCGGCCTGGAGGCGTTCTGGCGCGTCCTGCGCGAGGGGCGCGAGACCGTCACCCACTTCACCGACGACGAGCTGCGCGCCGCCGGCGTCCCCGACGACCTGCTGGCCATGCCCAACTTCGTCAGGGCGTTCGGGCGGCTGGAAGGGATCGCGGACTTCGACGCCGGCTTCTTCGGCTACTCGCCGCGCGAGGCTGAGGTGCTGGAGCCCGCGCATCGCCTCTTCCTGGAGTGCGCGTGGGAGGCGCTGGAGTCCGCGGGCTACGCGCCGGAGCGCGTGCGGGGCCGCGTGGGCGTGTACGCCGGCGCCGGCTCGCCCACGTACACCGACACGCACATCCTCCCCAACGAGGAGCTGATGGCGTCCGTCGGCGGGCTGGCGGCGGCGGTCAGCGGCGGCAAGGACTTCATCGCCACGCGCACGGCGTACAAGCTGGGCCTGCGCGGCCCCGCGCTCAGCGTGCAGACGGCGTGCTCCACCTCGCTCGTGGCCGTCCATCTCGCCGTGCAGAGCCTGCTCAGCGGCGAGAGCGACCTGGCGCTCGCCGGCGGCGCCAGCGTCTTCGTGCCGCAGGAGGTCGGCTACCTGCACGGCCCCGGCAGCATCCTCTCCCCGGACGGGCACTGCCGCGCCTTCGACGCGCGCTCCGGCGGCACCGTCTCCGGCAGCGGCGTGGGCGTGGTCGCCCTCAAGCGGCTGGCGGACGCGCTGCGCGACGGCGATCCGGTGCACGCCGTCATCAGGGGCTCCGCCATCAACAACGACGGCGCCGCGCGGGTGGCGTTCTCCGCGCCCGGCGTGGAGGGGCAGTCCGCCGTCATCACCGAGGCGCTGGCGGCCGCGGACGTGAATCCATCCACCATCCAGTACGTGGAGGCGCACGGCAGCGGCACGGAACTGGGCGACACCATCGAGATCGCCGCGCTCACGAAGGCGTACCGCGCGCACACGGACGCCATCGGCTTCTGCACCGTGGGCGCGGTCAAGACCAACACCGGGCACCTGGACACCGCCGCGGGCGTGACGGGACTGATCAAGACGGTGCTGGCGATGGAGCACGGTGAGATCCCGCCCACCGTCCACTTCACCGCGCCGAACGCGAAGCTGGGGATCGAGCACAGCCCCTTCGTCGTGCGCGGCGAGCTGCGCCCGTGGGAGACGGACGGCGGGCCGCGGCGCGCGGGCGTCAGCTCCTTCGGCATCGGCGGCACCAACGCGCACGTGATCCTGGAAGAGGCGCCGACCGTCGCGCCCTCCGGCCCGTCTCGTCCGTGGCAGGTGCTCGCCGTCTCCGCGCGCTCGCCCGAGTCGCTGGATGCCGCGACGGACCGGCTGGCCGATCATCTGGCCGCGCATCCCGAGCTGCCGCTGGCGGACGTCGCGTTGACGCTGCAGGAGGGGCGGCGCGCGTTCCCGTACCGCCGCGCCGTCGTCGTGCGCCAGGGTGAGGACGCGGCGAAGCTGCTGCGCGAGCGGGTGCCGGATCGCGCCACGTCCGCGCTGGCGGAGGGCGGCAGCCGGTCGGTCGCGTTCCTCTTTCCCGGCCTGGGCGACCACTATCCGGGGATGGCGCGCGGCCTGTACGAGGCCGAGCCCGCCTTCCGCGCGGAGGTCGACCGCTGCGCGGAGATCCTGCGCCCGCACCTGGGGATGGACATTCGCGAGGCGCTCTTCCCCGGCGAGGCACCGCCGGACGCGGCGCCGTCCGCCACCATCGACCTGCGCGCCATGCTCGGGCGCACGGGGCCGGTGGAGGGCGCGGACCGGCTGAACCGCACGGAGCTGGCGCAGCCCGCGGTGTTCGTCATCGACTACGCGATGGCGAAGCTGTGGATGAGCTGGGGGATCGTGCCGGACGCGGTGATCGGCCACTCGCTGGGCGAGTACGCGGCCGCCTGCATCGCCGGCGTGCTGTCGCTGGAGGATGCGCTCGGCCTCGTCGCCGACCGCGCGCGCCTCATCCAGTCCCTCCCCGGCGGCGCCATGCTGGCGGTGCCGATGGATGAGGCCGCGCTCCGCCCGCTCCTCTCCGCCCGCCCGGAGCGCGATCGCATTCTCCCCGCTCCGCCAGGAACGAGCGGGGAGGGGCCGGGGGAGGCGCCCGCCGCGGAGCTGTCCATCGCCACGGTCAACGCGCCCGGGCTGACCGTCGTCTCCGGGCCGGAGGACGCGGTCGCGGCGCTGGAGCGGGCGCTGGCGGAGGCCGGCCACACCGCGCGCCGCCTGCAGGCGACGCACGCCTTCCACTCGGCGATGATGGCGCCCGCGGCACAGGCGCTGGCGGCGCGCGTGGCGCGGGTGCGGATGAGCCCGCCGCGCATCCCCATGGTCAGCAACGTCACGGGAACGTGGATCACCGACGACGAGGCGACCGATCCGGCCTACTGGACGCGCCACATGCTGGGCACCGTCCGCTTTGCCCGGGGGATCGCGGAGCTGCTGGCGGAACCGGGGCGCGTGCTGCTGGAAGTCGGGCCCGGGCAGACGCTTTCCACCTTCGTCCGCCAGCGCCCGGCGGCGGACGCGGAGCAGGCGCCGCTCGCCGTCATCTCCTCCATCCGGCACGCGTACGACCGCAAGCCGGACGCGCAGTTCCTGGCCGAGGCGCTGAGCCGCCTGTGGCTGGCGGGCGTGGAGCCGGACTGGCGCGCGTACCGTTCCGGCGAGCGCCGCCGCCGCGTGGTGCTGCCCACGTATCCGTGGGAGAAGCAGCGCTACTGGGTGGATCCTCCCGTCACCGCGCCCTCCGCCACGCCCCCCCGCGCCGCGGCGCTGGCGAAGCGCCCCGTTCCCGCGGACTGGACGTATCTCCCGACATGGACGCGCACGCCGGCCGCCGCATCGGCATCCCCGCCGAAGCGCGTGCTGCTGGCCGCGGAGCCGGGCCCGTTCGCGGACCGGCTGGAAGCCGCGCTCCGCGATTATGGCCACTTTGTCCGTAAACTTCAGGCGGGCGATGGATTCTCGATGGATGGGGATCGCCTGACGATTCGCCTGTACGCGCGGGAGGACTTCGCCGCGCTGGCGGAGCACCTGCACGACTCCGCCGCGCCCGAGGTGGTGATCCACGCGCACGCCCTGCACGACCCGCGCGCCGCGCTCGGCTCGCTGGCGCTGCTGGCGGATGCAGCCGGCGGCGTGGATGGTGCGCGCCTTGTCGTCCTCACCGCCGGCGCGCAGGAGGTCACGGGCGATGAGGATCTCGATCCCGCGGCCGCGGCGCTGGTGGGCGCGGCGCGGGTGGCGGCGCAGGAGTATCCCGCGCTCGGCTGCCGCGTGCTCGACGTCGCCGCGGCGGACGTGTCGGGGGCGACGGCGGCGCGCGTGGCGGCGGAGGCCGTCTCGGATGCGGAGGAGCTCGTCGTCGGCTACCGCGGACGGCATCGTTGGG
>DATABT010001094.1:0-4463 GCA_036259455.1 Longimicrobium sp.
GGTGGCGCGCGACACCTACCTCATCGACACCGACGGCCGCATCGCCTACGCGCAGCCCGGGACGCACGGCGCGGACGAGGTGCTGGGGGCGCTCCGTGGCTGACGCCCGCGGCTCCGGCGAGGTCGTCGTCCGCTCCTTTACCGGCGGCCTATTCGCCGAGAACACGTACCTCGCGGTCTGCGCGCGGACGGGCGCCGGCATCCTGGTGGATCCCGGCGCGGCGGCGGGGGACGCGCTGCGGGTGGCGGAGACGACGGGCGTGACCATCGGGACGATCGTCCTCACCCACGCGCACCTGGACCACGTGGAGGGCATTCCCGCGGCCCGCCGCGCCCTGCCGGACGTTCCCATCCTCCTGCACCCGGCGGACGCGCCGCTCTACGCCGCCGCGCCCATGCAGGCGCAGATGTTCGGCGTGCGCCTGGAGCCGCTGCCGCCCGTGGACGGGGAACTGGTGGTGGGCGAGTCCGTGCGCTTTGGCGACTGCGCGCTGGCCATCCGCTTTGCGCCGGGGCACGCGCCGGGGCACGTGATGCTGGTGGGCGACGGGGTGGCGCTGGTGGGGGACGTGATCTTCGCGGGCTCCATCGGGCGCACGGACCTGCCCGGCGGCGACTTCGCCACACTGATGCGCTCCATCCGCGAGCAGGTGCTCACGCTGCCGGACGAGACCACGCTGCACACCGGCCACGGTCCGGACACCACCGTGGGCCACGAGCGCGTGAGCAACCCGTTCGTCACCGGCGTGTACGGCGGCGGCGGATTCGCGTGATCGATCCACCGAAACACGGACGCGGAGGCGCGGATGGAACTTTCCGGTGCGGCTCCGCGTCTTTGCGTGCGATGGATCCGCCCCTCCCCGCCTCCCGAACCCGCAGACGGATGAAGATTCGCGGATGGATCGCGCTGGCCGCGATGCTCCTTGCCCCCGCCGCGCTCCCCGCGCAGACGGCGGCGCCCGACACGCTCCCCACCGACACCACCGCGCCACCCGACCCGGTGCGCAGCTTCATGTACGACCTGGCGGACCCGCTCGCGCTTGCGAACGCGCTTGCGCTGGGACTGTACGACCACGCGCGCACGGAGCCGTACGAGTGGGGCGGGGGATTCGACGCGCTGGCGCAGCGCATCCTGTCGCGCGGGGGAGGCCACGTGATCGGCACCTCGGTGCGGCACGGCCTGGCGGCCGCGCTGGGCCGCTCGACGCAGATCGAGCCGTGCGCCGGATGCACGAGCACGGAGGACCGCGTCAATCACGCGATCATTGAGACCTTCACCGACCGCGACCTTGCCACGGGCCGCCGCGTGATCTCCGAGCCGTACCTCGCCGGCACGTTCGCGGGGGCCATCGCGCCGACGCTCTGGCACCCCGACGGCAACCTGGGTGACGGCCTGGAGGCGGGCGCGTGGTCCATCCTGTTCACCGTCACCGGGCGCGTGCTCTTCGCGGTGCTGGAGGGGATGGTTCCGGCGGAACCATAGATCGCGGATCGCCTGACGACCCCGGCAATCGTATCGCCCCACCACCACCACGGGCTAAAGCCCGGGGCTATGACGGCCATAAGCCCCGTCTTTGCTCGTTCCTCGCAAAACGGGGCTTCACCTGCTCGCGTGGTATGGGCCCGGCGCGGTGGCGGGAGTGTCGTCAGTAAGGTGAAGCCCCGCCGGGCAAGCGCAGCGCGCCCGGGGCGGGGCTTGTGGCATTCCTCGCCGCGGGTTTCAACCCGTGGCGGCTCGGTTGCGGCTCCCCGGCGGCGGGTCTATCTTCGCCCCCTCCTTTTCACCCCGTGGCGGGCTCCGAGTTGAGCACACATGCGCGCGTCGCCGTCCTCGCCAGCGGCGGGGGCACCAACCTGCAGGCGCTGATCGACCGCTTCAACGCGGACCCGGCGGCGCCCGCGCGCGTGGAACTGGTCGTGGGCTCGCGCGCGGAAATCGGCGCGCTGGAGCGGGCGGCTCGCGCAGGCATCGACGCCGCCGCGCTGGACCCGCGGTCGCTTGGCCCGGAGGCGTTCGGCGAAGCGCTGGCGGATGCGCTGGCGTCGCACCGCATCGATCTCGTGGTGCTCGCAGGGTGGCTGCAACTGGTGCCCGGGGAGGTGGTGCGGCGGTATCACGGGCGGATGATCAACATCCACCCCGCGCTCCTGCCGTCGTTCGGCGGGCGGGGGATGTACGGCATGCGCGTGCACCGCGCCGTGATCGAGTCGGGCGTGCGCGTCTCCGGCGCGACGGTGCACTTCGTGGACGAGGCGTACGACGAGGGCGCCATCGTCGCCCAGTGGCCCGTTCCCGTGCTGCCGGGCGACACGCCGGAGTCGCTCGCGGCGCGCGTGCTGGCGGTGGAGCACCGTATCCTCCCGCTCGCCGTGGAAGCACTGGCGCGCGCGCCGTCCGCGCCCATGTGGATGGAGGGCGAGCCGCTGGCCTTCGAACTGGTGGCCGCGCCGGCGCCCGCGGACGCGTCCATCCACCGCACCATGCGCCTGGCCCATGGCGCGGGGGAGGCGCCCCCTCCGCTCGCGTAGGAGGCTGGCGACCCGAAGGGTCCGAAGCGCACCCGGGTTCTCCCCTCTCCGCGAGAAACGAGCGGGGAGGGGCCGGGCGAGGGACCGCGTGAATGCCCGTCTCGCCGTTCAACCTCCCCCAGGGTTGCTGGGGAGGCGGGCGAGGTTTACGAGCCCGGAGGGGGCGTTCGCCGGGGGCGCCGCCGTCGCGCCCTGTAACCCGTCCCCTGTTCCCTGTATCCTTTCAAGACGATGCCGCGCGCACTGCTGAGCGTATCCGACAAGACGGGCGTGGTGGACCTTGCCCGCGAGCTGCACGGCCGCGGCTGGACGCTGCTCTCCACCGGCGGAACCGCGCGCGCCCTGCGCGACGCCGGCCTCCCCGTCACGGAAGTCAGCGAGGTCACCGGCCATCCCGAGATGATGGAGGGCCGCGTAAAGACGCTGCATCCCGCCGTGCACGCCGGCCTCCTGGGCCGCCGCGACAACGCCGACGACGTGGCGCAGATGGCGGCGCACGGCTACGAGCCCATCGACCTCGTGGCCGTCAACCTCTACCCATTCCGCGAGACGGTGGCGCGGCCGGACGCCACGCTGGCCGACGCCATCGAGAACATCGACATCGGCGGGCCGTCCATGCTGCGCTCCGCGGCCAAGAACCACGCGAGCGTCTGGGTGGTCGTCGATCCGGCGGACTATTCGACCGTGCTGGCGGCGATGGATTCGGAGGATGCGGATCGCGCGCTCACCATCCGCCGTCGCCTGGCTGCAAAGGTGTACGCGCACACGTCGGATTACGATCGCGCCATCACCGACTACCTCACGCGCGAGATGGACGGGGGCGAGGCGGATGGATCGGCGCGGTTCCCGGGGAGCGTGACGATCTCGCTCGCCAGGGTGCAGGACCTTCGCTACGGCGAGAACCCCGATCAGCGGGCCGCCTTCTACCGCGACGAAGCGGGGAGCGGCGGGCTGCCGGCGCTGCGGCAGCTGCACGGCAAGGAACTGTCGTTCAACAACCTGCTCGACGTCGAAGGCGCGCTGCAGGCCATCAGCGCGTGGGAGGGGAGCGGCTTGGCGGCGTGCGCCATCATCAAGCACACCACGCCGTGCGGCATCGCCGTGGGCGCGGACGCGGCGGAGGCGTACCGCAAGGCGCTGCTGACGGACCCCACCAGCGCGTTCGGCTGCGTGATCGCCTTCAACGTCCCCGTCTCGGAAGAGGCGGCGGTGCTAATGCGCCCCAACTTCGTGGAAGCCATCGTCGCGCCCTCCTTCGTGGACGCGGGCCTGCGGATGCTGGCGGAGAAGAAGAACCTGCGCCTGCTCGAAATCCCGTCCCTGGCGGCGGATGAGGGCGAGCTGGACTGGAAGCGCGTGCGCGGCGGGTTCGTGGCGCAGACGCGGCTCTCCATGCGCTTTCCGGAAGATGGATGGCGCACCGTCACGCAGCGCCGGCCAACGCAGGAGGAGATGGATGACCTGCGCTTTGCCTGGCGCGCCGTGGCGACGGTGAAGAGCAACGCGATCCTGCTGGCGCGCGGGCGGATGGCGATCGGCATTGGCGCGGGGCAGATGAGCCGCGTGGATTCGTCGCGCATCGCGGTGATGAAGGCGCGCGACAACGGGTTCGACCTGGCGGGAGCGGCGCTGGCGTCGGACGCGTTCTTTCCCTTCCGCGACGGCGTGGACGCGGCGGCGGAGGCGGGGGTGCGCGCCATCATCCAGCCCGGCGGCTCCGTCCGCGACGACGAGGTCATCGCCGCCGCGGACGAGCACGGTATCGCCATGGTGTTCACGGGGCGGCGGCTGTTCCGGCACTGAAGGGCCGCGCACGGCGGTGCGGACGCCGGGCGGGGTCAAGGTGACGTTCGATGCCACTCGCCCCCCGCCCCTCGAAATCGTAAGGCACATCACCCCTCCCGGGGGGTTGGGGGGAGGGGTCGGCCGCCGTC
>DATABT010001095.1:0-10572 GCA_036259455.1 Longimicrobium sp.
GGCAGCGATGCCCGGGGCCGTTTTCGTGTGTGGACTTCTTGCTCATGCATCCGCCCTTTTGCGCCTCGCGTGAGCGCAAATGCCCACGACGCTCCGCAACGGTGCGCTCCGAATGGTGTCTGTACTGTCCAGTGGCTTCGCGTTAAGGTTTAGCCAGCGAGAGGACCGACACGGTCGGGAGGGATCCATGGCGACGCAGCTGGATCAGGAAAGTGCGATGGACTGGGAGCCGGTGCCGCCGGGGCATCCGGACCGCGCTGCGTTCGAATCGCGGATGCGCGAGCTGGGCGTGCGTCCGACGACGAACCGGGAGCCTCGCCCGGATCGGAAGGTGTTCCGGCGGCGTGGATGGACATCCCCGGCAACACTCCGGTACAAGCTTGTGCGTGTTCCTCAGCGGATAGGGTACGGTCCGGATTCGGGCCCGCTGACCGACGAAGAGATGCGGATCATCATGAGCCGGCAGGAAAAGGAGGATGATCTGCCGGACCTCGTGCCGCCGGATGATCCCTGCCGGTTGGCGTGGGAGGCGGAACTGCGCGCGATTGGTGTGAGACCGGCCGTGAAGTGGCGCTTCCCCGATCGCGAGCCGGTTCGCAGGGCGGGCCTCTGGCAGCGGATCAAGTACCGCATCAGCCTCGGCTGGTAGTGTGCTCTTCCTCGACGCGAGCGCGCTTGTCAAGGCATACCTCGACGAAGTGGGCGACGCACATGTGCTGGGACTGCTTCGCCGCCGCGGCGGGGAGATGTACCTGAGCGATTTCGTCGCGCTCGAAGTCCTTACGTCCATACGTAATGCGCACAGGGGCCTGCCTCGTGACGGGTATCTCAACGGCGCAACGGTTCTGGGCGGATTACCAGTCCCGTTTCGGCATCGTAGAGGTGAACCGCGAGGTCGTCGCCGACGCACTTGCGCTGACGACGAAGCATCGCGGTGCCCGGGCCCGCAGCATGGATGTGCTGCACCTCGCGACTGCGCTGCGGCTGCAGTCGGCGACGCGTCCGGTCACGCTCGTCACCTCCGATCGCGACCTTGCCGGCTTGGCGAACGAGTGCGGGCTGCGGACGTTCGATCCCAGCCGCGAGCCGCTGGCCGCGCTCAACCCCGGCCTGAGCTAAGTCCCTGTCCCTCCATACCTTGACACGCGAAGCTTGACTCGCGCCCTCAACTGCTGAATATTCAGCACGTTTACAGCGCCATCCTTCTCCGCCTTTCGCCGTCCCCGCCCGCATGGACCAGCAGACGCCCACGGGAATGAGCCGCCGCGAGCGGCAGATCATGGACATCGTCTACCGCCGGGGGCGCTGCACGGCCGCCGAGGTGCTGGACGACCTTCCCGATCCGCCGACGTACTCCGCCGTGCGCGCCGCGCTGCGCCTGCTGGAGGAGAAAGGAATGCTCAAGCACGAGATGGACGGCAAGCGCTACGTCTATCTTCCCACCACGCCCCGCCGGCAGGCGCGTGCCACGGCGCTGCGCCACCTGGTGCGCACCTTCTTCAACGGCAGCCCGGAGCAGGTCGTCAACGCGCTCATCGAGGAGTCGCGGCCGTCCAGCGAGGAGCTGGACCGGCTGGCGAAGCTGATCGAGCAGGCCCGCAAGGCGGAGGATGGAAAATGAGCACGCTCCTGGATTCCACCCTGTTCGCCGGGGTGCTGGACGCGGCCATCCGTGGCACCTTCATCATCCTCGCCGCGCTGGGCGGCACGGCGCTGATGCGCCGGACCTCCGCCTCGGCGCGGCACCTGGTGTGGCTCGCGGCGCTCGCGGCGCTGCTGCTCCTTCCCGTCGCGCGCGGCTTTGTGCCGGAGTGGCGGGTGCTGCCGGTGCCGCCGACGGTGCTGGCGCCGCCGGCCGCCGATCCGGCCCCGATCACCGCCGCGCCGTTCGTGGACGCGGCCGCGCCCGGTGCCCCGGCGCCGAACGTGGCGCCGTCTGCGGATGCCGCCGCGCCGCGGGCCATCCGCATCCCCACGGACTGGAAGACGCTGGCGCTGCTGGCGTGGGCGGCGGGCGCGGCGCTGTTCGCGCTCCGGCTCGTCTTCGGCCTGGCGCGCGTGCGGTGGATGGAGCGCCGCGCCACGGAGCTGACGGACGACGAGTGGGTGCGGCTTACGGACGGGCTGTCGCGCCGGCTGCGGCTGGGGCGAATCGTCCGCCTGCTGCGCGAGCCCGCGGCCACGGTGCCCATGACGTGGGGGATCTTCCATCCCGTCATCCTCCTTCCGGCCGAGGCGGACGGGTGGGAGAGCGAGCGGCGCCGGGTGGTGCTGGCCCACGAGCTGGCGCACGTGCGCAGGTGGGATGCGCTTACGCAGTGGATCGCGCACGTGGCGCTGGTCGTCTACTGGTTCAACCCGCTGGTGTGGATGGCCGTCCGCAAGCTGCGCGAGGAGCGCGAGCACGCCTGCGACGACGCGGTGCTGGAGATCGGCACGGCGCCGGCGGACTACGCGGACCACCTGCTGACCATCGTGCGCTCGCTGGGCTCCGCGCCCGGCCCCGCCGCCGCGCTGGCCATGGCGCGCCGCTCCCAGTTCGAGGGACGCCTGCTCGCCATCCTGGACAACGCTGTGCGCCGCAACGGGGTGAGCCGCGCCGCCGCGCTGGCGACTTCGGCCGCGGCGCTGGCGTGCCTGGTCCCGCTGGCGGCGATGCGGCCGGCAAGCCCGGCGTCCGCGGCGGAAGCGACGGTGGAGAAGCCGGCGTCGCCCGCGGCGCGGCTGGTGGAGCGCATGGGCGAGGCGGTGCAGAAGGTGGCGGGCGGCCGCGATGAGGCGCGGGATGCGCTGGACGCCGCGGCGGCGGCAGGGACGAACGCGCTGGTGGCGGAGCAGAGTGCGGCGGCCGCGACGGTGCAGGCCGTATCGCCACCCGCCGCCGTGCCGCTCCCCGCGAGCGTGGTGGCGCGCGGCTCCGCCGGACTGCTGACGGTGATCGAGACGCGGCAGGATCCGGGGCTCTACGCCGCGATCATCGCCGCGGCGGCTGAGATCGAGTCTTCCACGGACCGCCGGCTCGTGCTGACGCGGCTGCTGGAGAAGAGCGATCTGAGCGCGGACAACGTGGTCGCCATCCTCCGCGCCACGCAGACGATGGACAGTGACACGGACAAGCGCCTGGTGCTGGAGCGCGCCATCGTCCACCACGCCTTGCCCGCGAACCCGCTGACGCACGCCTTCTACGAGACGCTGCGCACCTTCACCTCCAGCACCGACCAGCGGCTGGTGATGACCCGGCTTCTGGAGACGCGGCGGCTGGATTCCGCCTGCCTGGCGCTCCTCTTTCAGCACCTGCCCCGGCTGGGGAGCGACACGGACGAGCGCCTGGTGCTGACGAAGGCGGTGGAGACGCAGCCCATGGACGGGGACGCGCGCGCCGCGTTCCTTGCCGCCGCGCGCGCGATGGAGAGCGACACCGACCGCACCGTCACACTCACCGCGCTGATGGGCCTGGACGACGCGCGCGCCTCCACGGGCGCCGCGGTTTCGGCCCTGGACGGGGCGCGCACCGGGGCGGGCCGCTCCGGCGCGGCGCGTTCCGCGTCTGCGGAGACCACGAGCGCCCGGAACACCGTCACCCGCGAGGACGGCGCGGAGTCCGAGTGGGATTCCGACATCCGCTTCGAGCGGGACGGGCGCGAGATCGAGATCCACGCGCGCGACGTGATCTTCGGGCGCGGGCGGTGGGACGTCCGCCGGATCCGGCGCGGCGGCAGCCTGCTGGTGCAGGAGACGCGCGGCGGCGTGGTGCGGCGGCTGCGCGCCGTTCCCGGCCAGGACGGCCGCCCCGTGTACACCTACACGGTGGATGGACGCGCGCGCACGTTCGACCCCGGCGCCCGCAGCTGGTTCGAGGCCCTGATCCGGGAGTTCACGGGCGACTGAACGACGGCCGGGCGCCGGCGTCCGGCCGTCCGCGCCGAATCAAGTGCTGAAATTTCACCCTTCACGACCAACACGGACGAGGAACGATGAAGCTCGCGATCCGCATCGCAGGGATGTTCGCAGTGGCGGCGCTGGGGATGGCCGCGCCCGCCGCCGCGCAGCGGGAGCACTCGCACAGGGTGAACGACGGCGAGACCCGCATCATCGACCAGAACGGTGACCGGCGGCTGGAAATCCGCTCGCGCGGCGCGGTGGAGTTCAACGATGCGGGCGACTGGGTGGTGTCCGTCCCCGCCGGCGGCTCGTTCACCATCGAGGAGCGGGATGGGGGCCGCGAGCGGCGGCTGGAGTTCCGCCCGGGCGACGGTGCGCCCCGCGTGCGCTACTACGTGAACGGCGACGAGCGCGCGCTGGATGCCGGCGGCCGCGCATGGGCCCAGCGGCTGGTGCTTCGCGCCGTGCGCGAGAGCGGCATGGGCGCGGCGCGGCGCGTGGCGCGCATCCGTGCGCGCAGCGGCGTGAACGGCGTGCTGCAGGAGATCGCGCAGCTGGAGACGGACGTGGGGCGGCGGATGTACTACCGCGCCCTCCTCAACAGCGGCTCGCTGAGCGCCGGCGAGTTCTCGCGGGTGATGGAGGACGTGGGCCGGCGGATGGGGAGCGACGTGGAGACGCGGCTGGTGCTGATGGACGCCATCGACCGCGCGGGCGACGGGGCGCGGCTGGCGTCCGTGCTGCGCGTGGCGGGCGGCATGGACAGCGACGTGGAGACGCGGCTGGTCCTCAACCGCGCCACCGACCGGCACCGCCTTTCCGACGCGGCGTCCCGCGACGCGTTCTTCCGCGCCGTGGGCGGTCTCGGCAGCGACGTGGAGCGGCGGCTGGTGCTGAGCTCAGTGGCGGATGACGGACTGGCGGACGGCGCGTCGCGGGAGGCGTTCTTCCGCGCGGTGGCGGCGTTCGACAGCGACGTGGAGCGCCGCCTGGTCCTCACGCGGATCCTGCGCAACGCATCGGAGGCGACGACCCTTTCCGCCATCCAGTCCGCGGGCGCGATGAGCAGCGACGTGGAAAAGCGGCTGGTGCTCACGCAGGTGCCGTCCGAGCGCCTGCGCACCCCCCGCGTGGCCGCCGCCTACCGCCGCGTGGCCGACGCGATGAGCTCCGACACCGAGCGCCGGATGGTGATGCGGCGCCTGGACGGCGGCCGCCGCTGATCCCGGCGTCACCGGGAATCTTGACACGGACGGCGGGTGCTGAAAATTTAGCACTCCCTCCTCGGGAGATGGATTGGCCCTCGTGTGCCCGTCTCCCCCGCCGTGAGTGCTGAAATTTCAGCAATTCCGCCGTCCCGCTCCACCGCAGCCGATCCACCCGGCCAGGCGAACGCCGCCGGGGACGGGACCTTCCATCTGCAGCTACCGATGATCCGCACGCTTTCCGCCGCCGCGCTCGCGCTGCTCATCCCCGCCGCCGCGCACGCGCAGACCCCCGCTTCCGCCGCCGCGCCCGCGGCGCGCAAGGAGATCCGCGCGGTCCGGGTGGAGGGGCGCGCCCCCGCCGTGGACGGCCGCCTGGACGACGCCGCCTGGCAGTCCGCGCCCGTGCTCTCCGACTTCGTGCAGAAGCAGCCGGTGGAAGGCGGCGAGCCAACGGAGCGCACCGAGGTCCGCTTCGTCTACGACGACGCGGCACTCTACGTGGCCGCGCGCATGTTCAAGACGGATCCGAACTCCATTCAGGCGCCCGTCAGCCGCCGCGACAACGGCAACCAGGCGGAGCACATCTGGATCTCGCTCGACACCTACCTGGACCGCCGTACCGCGTACAGCTTCGGCGTGACGGCGGCGGGAACGCGAATGGACTGGTACCACGCCACGGACGCCGAGGACGACGTGGACCTGTCCTTTGATCCCGTATGGCAGGCGGAGGTGCAGCGCGACTCGCTGGGCTGGACGGCGGAGATGCGCATTCCCTTCAGCCAGCTGCGCTTCAACGCGGGCGACGTGCAGACGTGGGGCCTCAACATCGACCGCTGGAACCCCGCCACGCAGGAGGACGTGTTCTGGATCCCCGTTCCCACGCAGGAGCGCGCCTGGGCCTCGCGCTTCGGCACGCTGAGCGGCATTCGCGGCATCCGCCCCAGCCGCCGCGCGGAGCTGCTGCCGTACGTGGCCAGCTCGGGATCCTTCAGCGCCAGCCCGGGCACCGGCAACCCGTTCGACGACGGCAGCACCTTCGACGGGCGGATCGGCGCGGACTTCAAGATGGGCGTGGGGCCCAACCTCACGCTCGAGGGGACGGTGAACCCGGACTTCGGCCAGGTGGAGGCGGACCCCGCGCAGGTGAACCTGTCCGCGTACGAGGCGTACTTCGACGAGCGGCGCCCGTTCTTCATCGAAGGGCGCCAGCTGCTGGCGGGGAGCGGGCCGGAGTACTTCTACTCGCGGCGCATCGGCTCCATCCCCGACCGCGCCTTCGCCCTGAGCCCGGCCGGCGAATTCGTGGACTGGCCGCGCAACAGCACCATCCTGGGCGCCGCCAAGCTGACCGGGCGCCTGACCGGCGGCACCTCGCTCGGCGCGCTGGGGGCCGTCACGGACGACGCGTCCGCGCGCGGGTTCGACACCACGGCGCGGGAGTTCGGCAGCGTCCTCGTCGCTCCCCGGACGGGATACGCGGTGGGCCGGGTGCAGCAGGAATTCGGTGCGCACCAGTCCACGGCGGGGCTGCTGGTGACGGCCGTGCACAGGGACATGGACGCGCTGAGCCCGCTGGCCGAGCTGCTGCACCGCGACGCGCTGACCGGCGGGGGCGACTGGAACCTGCGCTTCAAGGGCGGCGAGTACTCCGTAAGCGGCTACGCCGGCTTCAGCTACGTCGCGGGCGACTCGCTGGCGCTGCGCCGCACCCAGCGCTCCAGCGTGCACTACTTTCAGCGCCCGGACGCGGACCACGTGGAGTACGCGACGCGCACCTCGCTCTCCGGCTACACCGGGCGCCTGGCCATCTCGCGCAACAACGGCCGGCACTGGCTCTGGACGGCGTCGCTCAGCGGCCGCTCGCCCGGGTTCGAGATCAACGACGCGGGGTTCATGGGGCGCGCGGACGAGGCGTTCGGCTACCTGAACCTGCGCTACCGCGAGACGCGGCCGGGGAACGTGTTCCGCAACTACGACATCGGGGTCAGCAGCGAGAACACCTGGAACTTCGGGCGGACGCGCACCTTCAGCGCCCTGCGCACCGACATGCGCTTCACCTGGAAGAACTTCTGGCGGACGACGGTGATCGGCTGGATCGACCTTCCCTCCCAGAGCGACGCGCTCACCCGCGGCGGGCCGCTGGCGTGGATGGGCCAGGCGTGGCGCGTGATCGTCTCCGGCGGCAGCCCCTCGTCGCGGCGGATGAGCGTGAGCGCGCAGACGACGGCCGGCGGGGGCGAGGACGGCGCCGCGTACCTGCTGTACTACGCCAGCCTCTCCGTGCGCCCCGGGCCGCGGTGGCAGGCGTCCATCGAGCCGCTGTGGCGCCGGATGACGGACCCGCGCCAGTTCGTCGGCTCGCTGCCGGGCGGCCCGGAGGCCACGTACGGCCGGCGCTACACCTTCGCCTCCGTGGACCAGTCGATCTTCTCCGCCGCCACCCGGCTGAACTACCTGTTCACGCCGGACCTGTCGCTGGAATTCTACATGGAGCCGTTCGCCGCGAACGCGCGGTACGAGTCCTTCGGCCAGCTGCGCGCCCCCCGCAGCGGCCAGCTGGACGGCCTGGGCGAGGGCCGCCTGGTCAGCCGCGACGGCGAGCACTTCTTCGTCACGCACGAGGACGGGAACGGGGACGGGCAGCCGGACCACGCGCTCATTGCGCAGGACTTCAACGTGCGCTCCTTTCGCTCCAACGCCGTGCTGCGCTGGGAGTGGCGCCCGGGGAGCACGATGTACCTGGTGTGGCAGCGCGACCGCTACTCGCGCGAGATCTTTGGCGACGACGTGGGCCTGGGCGCCCTCACCGACACCTTCGGCGGCCGCGGCGACAACTTCCTGGCGCTCAAGATGACGTACTGGATCCCGGTGCGGTGATCACCTGATCGTTCCGCCCCCTCAACGGCGCATCAGCAGGGTCCGACAAGAGAGCCGGCGGACGAATCCAATCGTCCGCCGGGCGTTCGTCCGTCCACATCGAAGCCATTCCCCTGTTTCGCGTCTACCGCGTGCATGCACATGCCGCCCGAACGGATGGATGCCACGGCGATCCGCGCGCTGCGGGAGCGCATCGGCGCGTCGCCGCGGTGTTCGCCATTGCGCTCAACGTCAGCACCGGGACGGTGCAGGCGTGGGAATCCGGTGCGCGCACGCCGGATGGCGGCAGCCTCAAGCTGCTTCGCGTTGGGGAGGCGCATTCGGAGGCGGTGTTTGGCCGTTTGTATCAACCGGCCCCGGGACCCGGGGCGAAACCGACGCAGCGGCCGCGAAAGCCGCGTTCGGGTCGGAAGCCGAAGCCGAGCGCCCAAGCCTGACCGCCCACAGACGCGAGCGGCCCCGCACCCTTCCGAAAGCGGGGCCGCCGGCGTCCTTCGTCCGTGCAGGCTCAGCAGCGGCCGTCGGAGCTGGGGCAGTCGGCGGGGTTGCAGCTCAGCGGACAGCTGGCGCACGAAGCAACGCAGGTGTTGGGGCAGCTCACGCAGGTGTCCAGGTCCGACGGACAGGTCACGCAGGTGTCCTGGTCCACCGTGGCGCTGTCCATCCCCCGCACGGTGCCTCGGATGCTGCCGTCCGTATCCGTGGTGGGGAACGATTCTACGACGATCTCGTCCAGGTTCAGGTTCAGCTTGCGCATGGGGCATCTCGCTTTGAGGGGAGGGAAGGGAGGAGCTCGACAATGGGCTCGAACGAGCCGCCCTCCATTATGCGTCACCAGTCGCGCGATCGGCCAGAAAACACTTGCCGCACCGGTGCATCCGTGACCGGAATGCAGCGAAAACGGGGACGAAGAGCGCGGAACCCGGGCGCGGCAGCGGTGAACCAGGGAATCCGTTCCGGGCGACGGAGCGGCGGGTCAGGCGGGAGCGGGGCAGGAGTGGCGGCGGGGGCTTGACCGGGGCGGGGAAACCCCTTACTTTTCCCGGTCTGTCGCGCAACCCGTGGTTGGCGACGGCGGGGACCGGGTGGTCCTCGCCTGTTTTTTCGTCCCAGGATACGCGTTACTTCTCAGTATGCCAACGATCAACCAGCTGGTCCGCAAGGGCCGGGAAGCTCTGATCCAGAAGAGCAAGAGCCCGGCCATGCGCAACAACCCGCAGAAGCGCGGGGTGTGCACGCGCGTCTACACCACGACCCCGAAGAAGCCCAACTCGGCCCTGCGGAAGGTGGCGCGTGTCCGGCTGACGTACGGCACCGAGGTGACGGCGTACATTCCGGGCGAGGGCCACAACCTGCAGGAGCACAGCATCGTGCTCATCCGCGGCGGCCGTGTGAAGGACCTTCCCGGCGTCCGCAACCACATCATCCGGGGCACGCTGGACGCCTCGGGCGTCAACGACCGCCGCCAGAGCCGTTCCAAGTACGGCGCCAAGCGTCCCAAGGCGGGTGCCGCCGCGGGTAAGGGCGCTCCGGGCGGAAAGGGGAAGAAGTAAGCCATGAGCCGTCGCACTCGCGCCGTCAAGCGCCCCATCATCCCCGATCCGGTCTACGGCTCGGAGGTGGTTACCAAGTTCGTGAACACCCTCATGCTGGACGGCAAGAAGTCCACCGCCGAGGGGATCTTCTACGACGCCATGAAGGTGCTGGAAGAGCGCACCGGCCAGCCGGGCGAGACCGTCTTCAAGACGGCGCTCAACAACGCCAAGCCGGTGCTGGAGGTCAAGAGCCGCCGCGTCGGCGGCGCCACCTACCAGGTGCCCGTCGAGGTGCGCCCGGAGCGCCGCACGGCCCTGGCCATGCGCTGGCTGGTGGGCTTTGCCCGCAACCGCGGCGAAAAGACCATGGCCGACCGCCTGGCCGCCGAACTGCTGGCAGCCTCGCGCAACGAAGGCGCCACCATCAAGAAGAAGGACGACACGCACCGCATGGCCGACGCCAACAAGGCGTTCGCGCACTACCGCTGGTAACCGGTCGTCACCCCCGGAGCCCACGATGGGGCTCCGGCTGCGCTGAACAGAACAGGATACGCGGCCGGTACCCCACCGTGGGCGCCGGGTGTGGACGACCTGTTACCAGCGGTAGTGCGCGAACGCCTTGTTGGCGTCGGCCATGCGGTGCGTGTCGTCCTTCTTCTTGATCGTGGCGCCCTCGTTGCGCGAGGCGGCCAGCAGCTCGGCGGCCAGGCGCTCGGCCATGGTCTTCTCGCCGCGAGCGCGGGCGTAGCCGATGAGCCAGCGCATGGCCAGCGCGTTGCGGCGCTCCGGACGCACCTCGACGGGCACCTGGTAGGTGGCGCCGCCGACGCGGCGCGACTTCACCTCCAGCACCGGCTTGGCGTTGTTCAGCGCCTGCTTGAAGACGTTCTCCGGCGGCTGGCCGGTGCGCTCCTCGATCACCCGCATGGCGTCGTAGAAGATGCGCTCCGCGAGCGACTTCTTCCCGTCGTACATGAGGGTGTTGACGAACTTGGTGATGACCTCCGACCCGTAGACCGGATCGGGGATGATCGGCCGCTTGACGGCACGCGTGCGACGGCTCATGGCTT
>DATABT010001096.1:0-2475 GCA_036259455.1 Longimicrobium sp.
AGCGAGTCCGCCATGGTGATCCCCCGCCGCGCCCCCAGCGTGTCCGCGAGCACCACGATGGCGCCGGGCACGGGATCGTGCGTATCGTGCGCGACCACCACGCCGCGCACTGTCTGCGCGTCCGCCCGCATCGCCGCGAGGAGCGCGAGCAGCATCGCCAGGCAGGCCTTCAGGATCATCGGGAAAGGGGAAATGCGCACGGGGATCGCTCCAGGTACCGGTGAACGGCGGCGCGGTGGGGTGCGGCTGGAAGAACGCGCTCCCGCCGGCGGATTCTGACGATCCCCATCTCCCGGGACCCCTCAACCGACCTCTGCGTACGTGGCCACACCCGCCGGATCGCCCGCGCCGCCGCTCGCCTTCGCGGTGGAGATGTTCATCGACCACCTGCGCTTCGAGCGCGGGCTGAGCGACCAGACGCTGGAGGCGTACGAGCACGACGTGGCGCGGCTGGTGGAGTTCGCGCGCGCGCAGGGGCGGACCAAGCCCGGAGACGTCACCACGGCGGACCTGCGCGCGTTCATCCTGCTGCTCAAGGACATGGGGCTGGCGCCCTCGTCCATCGCGCGCAACCTGGCCGCCATCCGCACGTACTTCCGCTTTCTGCTGGGCGAGAGCCTGGTGGTGGTGGACCCCAGCGAGCGCATCGACACGCCCAGGGCGTGGAAGAAGCTGCCGGACGTGCTGTCGGTGGACGAGATCGCGCGGCTGGTGGAGGCGCCGGACCTTTCGCACCCGCTGGCCTGGCGCGACCGCGCCATGCTGGAATTCGCGTACGCCAGCGGGGTGCGCGTGAGCGAGCTCACGGACCTGCGCGTGCGCAACCTGCACCTGGACGAAGAGTTCGCCAGCGTGTTCGGCAAAGGCGCCAAAGAGCGGCTGGTGCCCATCGGGCGGCGGGCCATTGGCGCGATCTCCATCTACCTGCGCGAAACGCGCCCGCGGCTGGACAAGGGCAAGAGCGACGGCCGCGTCTTTCTCAACGCGCGCGGCGGGCCGCTGACGCGCATGGGCGTGTGGAAGATCCTGCGGCAGCACGTGGAGGCGGCGGGGATCGAGAAGCGCGTGACGCCCCACACGCTGCGCCACTCCTTCGCCACGCACCTTCTGGAGGGCGGCGCCGACCTGGTGGCCGTGCAGGAGATGCTGGGCCACGCCGACATCGGCACCACGCAGATCTACACCCACGTGGACCGCAGCTACCTGCAGCAGACCCACAAGTCCTTCCACCCGCGAGCGTGAGCTGAAAACCGATCCGTAGTTCCATGCCTCATCGAGCGGCAATCCCTTGAACGCGTGCCTGACCGACAACCTGGCTCGAGCTACGCTGTCCCAGTACTTTCACACCGCTCAAGTTCGGCCTCCTCTCTAGCTGGCGACTGCTCCCCCTTTATATAGGATACGACCGAGAATGGTATCCGCTCTCCTCGCTGTTCTGGGTTCGCTCGGCGGCTTGATTATCGTATGGAACGTGGGCAGGCGCGCGTATACGCGAGGAAAATCGCTCTATCACGGCCGCCTGTCCGTGGATCAGGATTGGTATTTCTCGCAACGCGAGGTCTCAGAGATCTTCCTGGCGAATGGGCGGGACTCGTACACGGTCCATAAGTCGACCGTTGTCTCACGCGTGAGCCGGTTGGAGAGTATCCGCACCGGCTGGGGCCCGGCGAGCAGCAACGAGATCACGCCCGCCGTGCTGGAGGGTGAGATCATGTTGAGAGAGATCCCACCTGAGCCACCGAGTGGGGATTGGAAAGACTTCAGCATCGATTTCAAGCGCCCGCTCGGAAAGGGTGAGTCCGCTTCGTACACGATCCGGGTGTTCATGCGCGCTCTCACTCACCAGCCCGGGAATGATCGCGTTACAGTTGCAATCGCGAGGAGGGTGGATCACCTCACATTGAGAGCCGTATTTACTCATCCTCCCGCTGGGCCCTTCTATGCGAAGGTGTTCCACTTGAACGGGGATCTCATCGATCAACGTCAGGTCGCTATGGACATCGTAACGAACGAGTGCAACGTGACCTTCGAGCAGGCTCGGCCGGGGCGTGTGTATGCCATCGTCTGGGATAGCAGATCGTGGCTTTTGCCCACCGGAGAGAGCAGTGCTGACGCGGTACCACTGCTTCAGAACCCTGTCTGAACCATCTGAACCGGAAATGTGACCACGTCCTCGCCGCTGACGACGCATCCGTTGCGAAAATCGCGGCAATGTGCCACAATAGAAATCCGCGGCGCTGACCGTAACCGATCTTCCCGCCGGTGCCCACCAAGGGGCTGCCGACCGGGATGGTCGGTTTTGTCTTGCGCCAAGGAAAACCTGAATGACACTGGACCCACGCCTGTCGCGCCTGGACGAGAACCGGGTGCGGATCGACAACCCCTACGGCATCGACGCCGTACTCTTCGCCAACGAATCCGTCCCCGTAGAGCCGGCGGCCGTCACGGAGCTGGTCCAGATGCTGGACCTGAGCC